>JBLNEU010000001.1:0-6383 GCA_050263015.1 Deltaproteobacteria bacterium
GAGCTCGCGGGGAACCTTCCGTACGGCGACCAGCGCAAGCTCGAAATCGCCCGCGCGCTCGCCTCGAACCCGAGGATCCTGCTCCTGGACGAGCCGGCCGCGGGGACGAACCCGTTCGAGGTCGCGCGGCTCAAGGAGTTCATCCTCGGGATCCGGGAGCGGTTCCGGCTGACGATCCTTCTGATCGAGCACCGGATGAGCCTCGTCATGGAGATCTGCGAGCGGATCGCGGTCATGGATTTCGGACGGCTCATCGCGCACGGGCGTCCGGCCGAGATCCGGGAGGATCCGAGGGTCATCGAGGCGTACCTGGGCCGTGAGACGCTTGCGGAGGATCTGGAGTAAAGGATCAGGTTTATGCTGCTAACCGTCGAGAATATAGACGTCTATTACGGAAGCCTCCGGGCGCTTCGCGGCGTCTCGTTCTCCGTGGAAGCGGGAGAGGTCGTCTCGCTCATCGGGTCCAACGGGGCCGGCAAGAGCACCATCCTCAAGACGGTGGCCGGCGTCCTCGCGCCCCGGTCGGGCGGGATCGCGTTCCGGCAGACGGGGATCGCGGGACTTCCCCCCTACAGGATCGTCCGGATGGGGGTCTCGCTGGTCCCCGAGGGGCGCGGGATCTTCGCCAACATGACGGTCCGGGAAAACCTGGAGATGGGAGCGTACCCGCGTCCCGCGGGACCGGCAGGCGAGGAGGCGATGGCGCGGGTGTTCGACCTGTTCCCGCGCCTCGCGGAGCGCATCTCGCAGCCGGCGGGGACGCTGTCGGGCGGGGAGCAGCAGATGCTGGCGATCGGGCGCGCGCTGGCGGCGCGGCCGGCACTCCTTCTGCTGGACGAGCCGTCGATGGGGCTTTCCCCCCTCCTCGTGGGGGAGATATTCCGCCTGATCCGGGAGATCAACCGCGCCGGCACGACGATCCTTCTCGTGGAGCAGAACGCGTCCATGGCCCTCGCCGTGGCGACCCGGGGGTACGTTCTCGAGAACGGGTCCATCGCCCTGTCGGGCGAGGCGCGCTCCCTGCGGGCGGATCCGAAGGTGCGCGCCGCCTACCTGGGGGATGCCGCGGATCCCGTCAGCCGCGACGCGCGTGACGGCCGGAGAGAACCTCCTTCTTGAAGATCCGGAAGAGGAGGAAGACGGAGGGGAAAAGCAGGACGGCGCCGGCGGCCAGCGCCCAGGTCAGCAGCCGGAGCGTGGCGGGCGAAGCCGCCGCGTCGTGGACCGTCACGCCCGGGCGGACGATGTAGGGAAACTGGGCCAGCCCCCACCCGATGACGACGAGCGCCGACTGGAGAGCCGCGCATGCCCGCGCGAGCGGGAAGGCGCGCAGCTGCAGCGACACGCAGGCGCCGAGCGCCGACGTGCCCGTCAGGATCACGAGCGGGACCGACCAGTCGCTTCCCGTGAGCGCCCCGTAGAATCCCGGCGCCCCGGACCGCGCCAGCACGGGAACGAGCACCGACAGAAGCGCCGTCGCGGCGGCGGCCCAGAGGGCGCGCCTCCGGAAATCGTCCTGGAGCTCGGGATCGGGGGTTTCCAGGACGAGGTAGACCGCGGCGGTGTACGAGAAGACCGCGAGGGCGAGAAGCCCGACCGACGCCGGGAAGGGGGCGGCCCAGGCGGAGACGTCGCCTGTGAACAGGAGCGACCCGTTCCGGATCCTTCCCGACGAAATCGCACCGATGGTCACGCCCAGAAGGACGGGACTCAGGAGGCTTGCCGCCGCGAAGACGGTCCCCCAGCGGCCCGGTTCCTCCGCGTCGTGAAGGCGGTAGGAGTGGAACGCGAAGGCCGCTCCCCGGAGGACGATCCCGGCGAGCAGGAGCGTCACCGGGACGAACAGCGCGGTCGAGATGACGGCAAAGGCGCGCGGGAAGGCGGTGAAGAGGACGACGACGGCGACGATGACCCAGATGTGGTTCGTCTCCCAGACCGGGCCGATCGCGTTCGCGACGAGGCGTCTCTGGTCCGCGGCGCGACGGCCGAAGCTGAGCAGGTCCCAGACGCCTCCCCCGAAGTCGGCCCCGCCCAGCAGCGCGTAGAGGACGAGCGAGACGAGCATGGCCCCCGCCAGCACGGTCGGAGCGTCGGGCATCCTCTATTCCCTCCCCGGGTGCGCCGGGCCGTCGCAATCGCCTTGTCGTCCGGTCGGGCTTGCCGCGACCTCGCGGCGCAGGTGCCAGGCGGCGGCCGTCCCGAGGACGCCGTAGAGGATCGCAAAGAAGAGGAACGGGATCGCCAGCCCGCCCGCCGTCGTGACCGCCTCGGACGTTCTCATGACCTTGTGGATCGCCCACGGCTGGCGGCCCATCTCGGTGACCACCCATCCCGCCTCGACGGCGACCACTCCCAGCGGGCCGGACGCGACCGCCGCAAGCAGGAAGGGGCGCCGGAAGAGGGCCTCGCGGTTCCGCGCGGCGAGCCACCCCGCGACGACCGAGACGCCGGCCATCGCCGTCCCGCACGCCACCATGAGCTGGAAGGCGAGGTGGACGGGCAACGGGTCGGGCCGCTCGTCGCGGGGGAACGACGAAAGGCCGGCGACTTCCGCGTCGGGATCGTGGAACGCGAGGAGACTCAAGCCGTTCGGGATCTCGAGCGCGAACCGCGTCGTCTCGCCCGCGGCGTCGGGGATCCCGCCGATCCGCAGGGGGGCCCCCCGCTCGGTCCGGAACTGGCCCTCCATCGCCGCGAGCTTCGCCGGCTGGTTCCTCGCCGCGAATCGGGCCGAGAGATCGCCGCTGACCGGCTGCAGGACGGCGGCCGTCCCCCCGACGGCCAGCGCGATCCCCAGGGCGCGCCGGTGAAACGGGTTGTGCCGGTCCCGCAGCAGCATGAAGGCGTGGATTCCGGCGACCGCGAACCCGGACGCCGCGAACGCGGCGAGGGTCATGTGGAGGACCTCGGTCTTCCACGCCGGGTTGAACATCGCCGCGAGCGGGGAGACGTCGGCGGGCATCCGCCCGGCGACGGCGAAGCCGGCCGGGCTGTTCATCCATGCATTGGCCGTGACGACGAAGGCGCCGGACAGGATCCCGCCGGCGGCCACGGCGGCCCCGGACAGGAGGTGGAGCCGCGGCCCCACCCTGTCCCAGCCGTAAAGGTAGATTCCCAGGAAGATCGCCTCGGCGAAGAACGCGAACCCCTCGAGCGCGAACGGCAGCCCGATGACGCCGCCGGAGAACTCCATGAACCGCGGCCACAAGAGCCCCAGCTCGAAAGACAGGACCGTTCCCGAGACCGCGCCGACGGCGAACAGGACCGCCGTCCCCCGGGCCCAGCGCTTCGCGAGATCCAGGTCGACCGGCCTTCCCGTCCGCAGGTGGATCCATTCCGCGGCCACCATGAGGACCGGCATTCCCATTCCCGCGACGGCGAAGACGATATGGAAGGCGAAGAGCATCGCCATCTGGGCGCGGGCGAGGTCGAGCTCCGTCACCGGCGGTTCCTCCCGCCGATCATTCTACCCCGGATTTCCCGCCGGGGTCCGTCGCGCGCTTACGCGAGGACGCGGCCGACGGGAACCGGCTCGACCGACGGGGGAGATTCGCCCGAGAGGATGTCGATCACCCGGCGGACGAAGCCGCGCGCGTCCCCGGCGGGGGGCGCCGACAGGAGGCTCACGCGGACCTTCTTGTCCGAGGGAAGGAAGCACCGCTCGGCGGCGCTCGTGCGCACGATCTGGCGGAGCCCCGCGCGGACGACGCGGTCCTCCTCGGATTCGTCCGGGGGCGCGACCACGACGACGTGTCCCCCCTCCCGGACGGCCCGAACGGACTCCGCGAAGACGTTCAGGGCCTTCCCGACGTGGGCGACGGTCGCCTCCATCTCCTCGGGCGCGAACTTGAGGATGGACTTCCCTGCGGCGGTCGTCCCGATGAACAGGACGGCCCCGGCGGGCGGCGGGCCGCCGAAGAGGGAGCTGTCGATCCACGGCTCGACGACCCGGGGATCGGCGAGGTCCAGCTCGCGCTCCAGCCGCTCCGGGGCGCGCCGGCCCGCGCCGCGGGCGGACGCGGGCCCGGGCCGGACGACCGTCACCCGGCCCGGCGCCCCCGCCGTCTCGAACAGCGCCGTGACGCGGGCGCCGGCCTGCTCGAGCTCCTCGCGGAGCGGCCCGCCTCCCGCGTCCTCGGCCGAAGCCCCCCGGATCTTCCCGGCGGACAGCAGGACGCAGGGGGCCCCGCCCGATGGTCCCGATCCCCGGCCTGCGGGATCGGGAAACGGAGCGAACCGCTCGAGGGACGACACGCCGATGAAGCGGTCCTCGAGGAAGCGGGCGTTCTTCGCGGCGAACAGGACGGCGTCCGCCACCTGCCCGTTCGTCGGCGGGTCGGCGGGGACCGTCCGCGCGAACCAGTCCCGGATGAGATCCTGCCACGACGCCAGCTCCGAGCGGCGGGCGCGCGTGAGCCGGCTTTCGCCGAGCGAGGACCGGAACGCCGCCTCGGCGGCGCGCCGCTGGTCCGGGGGAAGGGCGCGGTCGAAGGAGCGGACGAACTGCTCCTGCAGGACCGCCCGCTCGGCCGGCCGCAGGTCCGTGAATCCCTCGATCTGCGCGGCGAACTTTTCGGCGTAATTGCGCATCACCCAGTCCATCCTGGGGCCGGCGATCAGGCTCGGGGCCACGTCGGCGACCCGGATGTTGTCCGCCGCGAGGGGGGCGCGCAGGGCGAGGGTCAGCGACTTGAGCAGGATCTTCGAGACGGTGTAGATCGTCCGGAACAGGTACGGATGGTCCGCGTAGTGCGTGGAGACGTTCACGATCGTGCCGCCGTCGTCCTGTCGTCGCATGATCTCCCGCAGGGCGGCGGTCGCGGCCCAGGGCCCGAGGAAGTTGCTGCGCAGCACGGCGTCCCAGCTGTCCCGGTGGTCGCGGAGCACGTCGCCCAGCGGGGAGAAATCCCCGCCGGCGCCGGCATTGTTCACGAAGACGTCGATCCGGCCGAACCGGTTCCGCGCCTCGTCGATGAGGGCCCGCACGCTGCGGGGGCGCGAGACGTCGGCATCGACCCAGATCGCGCGGCCCCCCAGGCGCCGCATCAGGGCGAGTGTCGCGTCGCCCGCGGCGAGGGCGGCCTGCGCCTTCGCCGACTCCCCGGGCGGCATCCCCTGCGGACGCGGCCGCCGGCTTGCCGCGACCACCGTCGACTTCTCGGCCGCGAATCGGATGGAGATCTCCCGCCCGAGGTTCCGGATGCCTCCGGTGACCACGACGACCTTGGCCGACATCGAGCCCGCGGATTCCGCCGGTTCGCCGGGGAGCCGCGCGAGCGCGTTCTGCTCGTCCGGAAGCAGGACCGCCCCCGAGACCTTCTTCGCGTCCTCCAGGAGCCACAGGACGGTCGCCGCCGCCTTCGACCCGTCGGCATTCTTGTTCCTGCCGTCGGTCCTTCCGGGGAGGATGAGAGCGATGTTGACGTCGCTCACGTGGGACGGCGCCGTCCCGTCCGCGTGGGCCTTGCGCATCAGCGCCCGCTCCATGGCCTCCGTCGCGACGGCGGGCCTCAGCATCGCCTGGAAGACCTGGACGAGGTTGCGCTCCCGGATGGACGGGATGCCGGAGGAATCCGGCCCGGCGAGAACGATCGTTCCGTCCGTCCGGTCGCGGTCCATCCGCCGCTCCGCCTGCCAGCAAAGCAGGCGCGGGACGAATCCGAAACGGTCGACCGCGGCGCTCCAGTCCTCGTAGGGGATGTTCGTCAGCGGCCGCTTCCAGTCCACGCTCCCGGTGAAGTGGAGCAGAAGGTCCAGGCGGGGAAGTCCATCGAACAGTTCCTGGACCTCCGAAACGTTCGCCAGGTTGACGGGCGAAACGGTCGCCATTCCCTCGCCGCCGGCCGCGTTGATCCGGGACGCGATCGCTTCGAGGTCCGCGACGCGGTCCCCGGCGAGGACGACGTTCGCGCCGGATCTCGCGAGAGCGCGCGCCGAGGCCTCGGCCAGCGGGAAGTCGTTCCCGATCGGGCGGTGGACGGTCAGCAGTGCGACCTTGCCGACCATGTCGGGGTACCGGGACAGCGCCGCCGGCGAGGGGATCACGCCGGGGGGCTGCTCGTAGGTCACCCCGCCCATCGGGAGACGCTGGCCTCCCAGAGTTCTCCTGAAAGGCACCCGCAGCATCTCGAGCGCGACCCGGGCGAAATCCCTCGGGTGGACGAATTCGCGGGCCACCGTCCGGTCGAGCGTATCCTTCTCGAGAGACTCCGGGGACACCCGGCGACCGACCCGGGCGCGGGCGCGGGATCCCTTGTCGAAGACCCCCGATCCCCGCCGGATCCGCTCTGTCGCCACGGCGGACGGGTTGAGCGACATGACGGCGACGTTCTTCCCCGAGAGCATCCACGCGAGGTAGTCTCCCAGGGCGAGTTTCGCGGACT
>JBLNEU010000002.1:0-4490 GCA_050263015.1 Deltaproteobacteria bacterium
GGAGCTGCTCCACACGGCGACGGAGTACGCATCCTTCATCGTCCTCCTCGGAAGCCTGTTCACGATCTCGGGCGGCGTCCTCCTCAAGGGGACGATCCGCGGGACGCCGGGGGTCAACTGCGCGTTCCTCGGCGTCGGGGCGGTGGCGGCGAATTTCTTCGGAACGACGGGGGCCTCGATGCTCCTCGTCCGGCCTCTCCTGCGGGCGAACGCGCACCGGAAGAAGGCGGGCCACGTGGTCGTCTTCTTCATCTTCGTCGTCGCGAACATCGGGGGGCTGCTCACTCCCATCGGGGATCCGCCGCTCTTTCTCGGATACCTGCGCGGTGTCCCTTTCTTCTGGACGCTCGAAAACCTGTGGCACTTCTGGCTCGTCGGGACGGGCCTCGTGATCGGAATCTTCTTCTTCCTGGACCGCCGGGCGGCTCTCCGGGAGGGGGCGGCCGCCGGGGACGGGGCGGCGGAGGCAACGCCGCTCTCGATCGAGGGGAAGGGGAACTTCTTCCTCCTGGTCGTGGTCATCGGGGCCGTTTTCCTGCCGACGCCGTGGCGGGAGACGGCGATGGCCGCGGCCGCGATCGCATCGGCATGGAAGACTCCCGCGCGGATCCGCGAGCAGAACGACTTCACGTACCATCCCATCGCGGAGGTCGCCATCATCTTCGCGGGAATCTTCGCCACGATGATGCCGGCCCTGCTCATTCTCGAGGCCCGCGGGGGAGCGCTCGGCGTCGCGGCGCCGTGGCAATTCTTCTGGACGACGGGGGCGCTTTCGAGCTTCCTGGACAATGCCCCCACCTACCTGACGTTCCTCTCGCTTGCCCAGGGTCTCCACGGCCCGGCGGACGTGGCCGGGGTGTCCGCCCCGGTCCTGCGGGCGATCAGCGCGGGCGCCGTCTTCATGGGGGCGAACTCGTACATCGGCAACGCGCCCAACTTCATGGTCAAGGCGATCGCGGAAAGCGCGGGCGTCCGGATGCCGTCCTTCTTCGGCTACATGGCGTACTCCGCCCTGGTCCTCTTGCCGGTCTTCGCCCTCGTTACCCTCCTCTTCCTCTAAAGTCCGAGGACGTCTCACTTCCTTTCGGTGATAAGATGAACCGCCGGGGGAGGTCCTGGCCCCCATCCAACGCGAGCGCGAGGTGACATCATGGGCAAGGTCGACATCGGGCGCGTGCGGTCGCTTTCGATCAAGTGCCTGTCGGAGGTTTCCTGGCACGACAACGCACGGATGCGGCAGGACGTCCGCGAGGCGGGGGGGCTTTCCGTCGACCAGTTCGACGTGAAGTGGACCCCCGAGAACGCGGCGGGGGTGTCCGCGCTCGTCGAGACGGTGGACGGGGGCGGCCGGCACCGGAAGTTCCTCATGGACGTGGGATGGGACGTGAACTACATGGACGCCGTGTTCCGCCGCGAGGGGATCGACCGGATGCTCGCCGCCGGGGAGATCGACTTCCTCTACATCACCCACGAGCACGTCGACCACTTCTGGGGGCTTCCCGCCGCGACGAAATACCGCCCCGACGTCAAGATCCTCATCCCCACCGGGTTCTCGGAGAAGAGCAGGGAGATCCTCCAGCGCTCGGGGCACACGGGCCAGGTCGTCGAGCTCGGCCCCGAGGCCCCTCACGTCCTCTTCCCCGGCTGCGCGACCGTGACCTTCGACATCCCGATCTTCCTCAAGACCCGCGGGGAGCAGGTGCTCTACTTCCACGTCGAAGGGCGGGGGATGATCACGGTCACCGGCTGCTGCCACCCCGGGGTCCTCGGCCTGCTCGAATACGCCCAGGAGAACCTGGACGGGTTCTCGGAGTTCCACGGCGTCTACGGGGGGCTGCACATCGCCCCCTTCGAGGAGTGGGGGCCGGCCCAGGAGGAGCTCCTCGACAAGCTCCAGACTTACAAGCTCCAGCAGCTCGCCTGCAACCATTGCACCGGCGTCCTCACCGTCCAGAAGATGCTCGAGCGCGGCATGCCCGTGGTGCGCGGCAAGGGGGGCCTCGGCAGCAAGAGCGACCTGTATCTCGGCAACGGGGACACCGTCGTCTTCTGAGCGGGCGCGTGCGGCGCCGGATCGGGCGAGCCGCCGGGCGCGGCCCGGCAAGCCGTTTCCGGGGGGCGTTTCCCTGATATTCCGCGCCTGTCTTTCCGTAGAGACAGGGTGAGCATGTCGACCGCGATTCTCGGGATATCGGCGTACTACCACGACAGCGCCGCCGCGCTGGTGCGGGACGGCGAGATCGTCGCCGCCGCCCAGGAAGAGCGCTTCTCGCGCAGGAAGCACGACGCGCGGTTTCCCGAACACGCGGTCCGGTACTGCCTCGCGGAGGGCGGCCTGGCACTGCGCGACGTCGCGTACGTGGTCTTCTACGACAAGCCGCTGGTCAAGTTCGAGCGTCTTCTCGAAACGTACCTGGCGCACGCCCCGAGGGGATTCCGCTCGTTCCTCGCGGCGATGCCCGTCTGGCTCAAGGAAAAGCTCTTCCTCAAGACCCTCCTCAAGCGGACGCTCGCGGAGATCGGCGACTGCGTGCCGGCGGATCTGCCGCCGCTCCTGTTCACCGAACACCATCTCTCCCATGCCGCGTCCGCCTTCTATCCGGCCCCGTTCGACCGCGCGGCGGTGCTCTGCCTCGACGGCGTCGGGGAGTGGGCGACGACGACGGCATGGCACGGGGAGGGGAGCGACCTGGCGCCGCTGTGGGAGATCGACTTTCCGCACTCCCTGGGGCTGCTTTACTCCGCCTTCACCTACTACACGGGATTCCGGGTGAACTCGGGGGAATACAAGATGATGGGACTCGCTCCGTACGGCGAGCCGCGATACGTGGACCGGATCCTGGGACGCCTCGTCGACGTCAAGGAGGACGGGACGTACCGGCTGGACATGCGCTACTTCGACTACGCGACCGGACTGACGATGACGAACGGCGCGTTCGACGACCTCTTCGGCGGACCTCCCCGGAAACCCGATGCCCCCGTCACGCAGCGCGAGATGGACATCGCCCGCTCGATGCAGGAGGTGACCGAGGAGATCGTGCTGCGCCTGGCCCGGACGCTCCACGGGGAGACCGGCGCGGATTTTCTCTGCCTCGCCGGGGGCGTGGCTCTCAACTGCGTCGCCAACGGGCGCGTCCTGCGCGAAAGTCCTTTCGAGGACATCTGGATCCAGCCGGCGTCGGGCGACGCCGGCGGGGCGCTGGGCGCGGCGCTCGCGGTCTGGCACGGGTACCGCGGCAATCCCCGCCGTCCCGGCGGCGGCGACTCCATGAAGGGCGCGTACCTGGGGCCCCGCCTCGCGGACGCGGAGATCCGGGATTTCCTGGAGGGCGCGGGGGCGGTCTACCGCCGCCTGGACGACGCGGAGCTGCTCCCGCTCGTCGCGGAGCTGCTCGATGCGGGAAAGGTGGTCGGGTGGGTCCAGGGGCGCATGGAGTTCGGCCCGCGGGCCCTGGGCGCCCGGTCCATCCTCGGCGATCCGCGCAATCCCCGGATGCAGTCGGTGATGAACCTCAAGATCAAGTTCCGCGAGTCGTTCCGGCCCTTCGCGCCGGCGGTCCTCGCCGAGCGCGCGGGGGACTGGTTCGGCCTGGACCGCCCGAGCCCGTACATGCTGCTGACCGCCCCGGTCCGGGAGGACATCCGCATCCCGATGACCGCGGAACAGCGGGAGCTCTTCGGCATCGAGAAGCTCAACGTCCCCCGGTCGCGCATCCCGGCGGTGACCCACGTCGACTACTCGGCGCGCGTCCAGACGGTCCACGCCGGGACGAACCCGCGCTTCCACGGGCTTCTCCGCCGCTTCGATGAGCGGACGGGGTGCCCGGTCCTCGTCAACACGTCCTTCAACGTCCGCGGGGAGCCCATCGTCCGCACGGCGGAGGACGCCTGGCGCTGCTTCCTGCGGACGGAGATGGATTACCTGGTTCTGGAAAATTGTATCCTGAGCAAGGCCGATCAGCCCGCGCGGGCGCTTGCCGTCCAGGGGCCGGGCGAATTCGAGCCGGATTAGGAGAGCGACCGTCGTGGACGCGGCACGCACGCCGGACCGGAAAACGCTGGTGCGATTCGGGCTGCTCGTCGGGGGCCTGATCGCGGTCCTTTTCGGGCTGCTGTTCCCGTGGCTGCGGGGACAGCGCTTCCCCGCCTGGCCCTGGGCCGCGGCGGCGGTCCTCTGCGTCTGCGCGCTGGGCGCGCCGGCCGCGCTGGCTCCCGTGTACCGCGTTTGGATGGCGGTCGGATCGGCCCTCGGGTGGGTCAACACCCGGGTGATTCTGGGCGCGGTGTTCTTCCTGGTCGTGACCCCGATCGGGGCCGTCATGCGCATGACGGGACGCGACCCGATGCGCCGGAAGTTCGAACCGGACAGCGGGACGTACAGGATTCCGAGCGCCCGGACCCCCCGGGAGCGGATGGAGGTTCCGTTCTGATGTTCGACGTCCTGAAGGATCTCTGGCTCTACATGCGGGAACGGAAGAGATACTGGATCC
>JBLNEU010000003.1:0-6684 GCA_050263015.1 Deltaproteobacteria bacterium
GCGATGATCCGCTCGACCCCGAGGGACTTGGCCGCGTAGACGTTCGCCCGGTAATTGACGTAGGGGGCGGTCGTCTCGTAGCCGCTCTCCCCGTGGCGGGACAAAAAGAGAAACCGGAAGCCGTCCTTCTCGCACAGATGAACAGGATTTGAATAGCCGAACGGGGTTCGCACCCGCCGCCCCGACAGGCGCTCCCCCAGCGCGCCGGCCGGGAGGGCGTACGCCCCGGACCCCCCGAGCAGGAGGGTCCGGGGCAAGGCCGTCGATCGTCTCGCCGTCAGAACGATACCCGGACCCCCATGCTCGCGGTCCAGCCGCCGACGCTCACGTCGACCGAGCCGACCGGCGAGTCGAACTCGGGTTCGGCCCAGTGGTACCGCCCTTCGAAGTTGAGCGCCACCCGGCGGTTGAGCCAGGCGTCGAGGCCTATCGACCCGTAGCCGCCGAAGGTGGTGTCTTCGTCGTCGATGCCGCTGGACGGCTCGTCGAGACTCGCGAAGTAGAGCCCGACGCCCGCGCCGACGTACGGCTCGATGAACGGGTGGGGAATGATGAGCCGGACGCCGAAAGTCACCGGAAGCACCGCGACTTCGTCGTCGAAATTCGTGTCGGCCCCGTACGCCCCGAAGGTCCCCTCGACCGCGAGGAACGGCGACACCCTGGAACCGAGCCCGACATCGAACGCGCCTCCCGAATCGTACCCGCGAAGCCCGTCCGCGTCGCTGTTCGGATCGAACAGCCCCAGGTGGGCGAAGAAGTACGGCTGCCCGTGGGCGGCGTGCTGCGGCGGCGGGGCGTACGCCGCGCGCGGCGGCGGGGGACCCCCCCGCTCGTACCGGTCGTACTCCGCGGCAAGGACCGCCCCGGCGGTCGCGACAATGGCCAGAAGGACGATCACCAGCGCCAGGATCCGCTTCATGTTGCCCCCTTTCCCCGGTTCTCCCGGAAACAAGAGTCAGAATACCCCCGGTCCAACTGGAAATAAAGGGGGCGTTCCGCCTATAATTGATCGTTCCGACACCTGATCGTTCCGACACCCTGAGACGCCGCCGGGAAGGGAGTTATTCATGATCATCGTGATGCACGCGGGAGCGTCGGCGAAAGAGCTGCGCGCCGTGATCGGGAAGATCAAGGAGCTCGGCTACACGCCGCACACGATCCACGGCAAGACGCGCAACGTCATCGGCGCGATCGGGGACGAGCGCGGGAAGTTCATCCTCCAGTCGCTCGAGTCGCTCCCCGGCGTGGAGCGTGTCGTCCCGGTCCTCAAGCCGTACAAGCTCGCCAGCCGCGAGGTCAAGCCCGAGCGAACCGAGGTCGCGATCGCGCCCGGCGTGTCGGTGGGGGGGAAGAGACTGCTCGTCATCGCGGGGCCGTGCTCGGTGGAGAGCGAGCAGCAGATGGTCGACACGGCCCGGGCCGTCAAGGCCGCGGGGGCCCACGTCCTGCGCGGCGGCGCCTACAAGCCCCGCACGTCCCCCTACGCCTTCCAGGGGCTCGGGGAGAAGGGGCTCAAGATCCTGCGCCGGGCCGCGGACGCCGCCGGGATGCCCGTCGTCACCGAGGTGATGAACCCCATGGACGTGGATCTCGTCGCGGACCACGCCGACATCCTCCAGGTCGGCGCGCGCAACGTCCAGAACTTCTCGCTCCTCAAGAAGATCGGGAAGTCGAAGCGGCCGATCCTCCTCAAGCGCGGGATGATGACGACCATCACCGAGTACCTGATGAGCGCGGAGTATTGCCTCTCCGAAGGGAGCCGCCGGGTCATCCTCTGCGAGCGCGGGATCCGCACGTTCGAGGACGCGACGCGAAACACGCTCGACCTGTCCGCCGTCCCCGTGCTCCGGGAGCGCACCCACCTGCCGGTCATCGTGGACCCGTCCCACGGCACCGGGCACGCGCAGTACGTCCAGCCGATGTCGTGCGCCTCCGTCGCCGCGGGCGCGGACGGCCTCATGATCGAGGTCCACCCGACGCCGGAAAAGGCGCTCTCGGACGGGCCGCAGTCGCTCACGTTCGAGAAGTTCCGCGAACTCATGAACACCCTCCGGCCGTTCGTCGCCGCCGCCGGACGGGCGATCTGACCGGTTGCGCCTGTCCGCCCTCTTCCGGGTCCGCGTCATCCTCCTGATCCTCGGCGGGGCGCTCCTCCTGCGATACGGGTACCTGTACTACAGGGTGAGCACCGGGTTCGCCCGGGACGCCTGGGAAGTCCCGTCGATCCTGTACGGGCGGCCGGCGACGATCCGCGTCGGAGACTCCCTGGAGGCCTTGCGGCTGCCGTCGAGACTCGCGCGCCTCTCCTACAGGAAGGTGGCCGGAACGCCGGCGAAGCCGGGGACCTGGTCCGAGGAGCCGGACCTGATCCGGATCCGCACCCGCGATTTCCGCCAGGGGGAGACCGACCACCTGGGCGTCGGGGCGGTGATCGGGATCGGCGACGGGCGCGTCGCGTCGCTCGCGACGGAGTCCGGCGAGGCCGCCGAGGCGGTCCGGCTCGAGCCCGAGGAGGTGGCCCGGATCCTGGGGCCGCGCCTCGAGTCGCGCCGCCTCGTCCCCCTCGCCGCGATCCCGAAGACGCTCCAGGACGCGGTGCTCGCCGCCGAGGACGCGCGCTTCTACTCCCACCGCGGGATCGACTCCATCGGGATCCTGCGGGCGCTGGCGACCAACCTGAGGCGCATGCGGCTGGTCCAGGGCGGGTCCACGATCACGCAGCAGCTCGCCAAGAACTTCTTCCTCACGCCGAAGCGGAGCATCTGGCGGAAGATCCGCGAGGTCGAGCTCGCCTTCCTCCTGGAGATCCGCTACGCCAAGGCGGAGATCCTGGAGGCGTACCTGAACAAGATCTACCTCGGGCAGGAAGGGCCGCGCGGGATCTACGGCGTCGAGGAGGCGGCCCGGTTCTACTTCTCGAAGGGGGTCGGGGAGCTGTCGATCGGGGAGTCGGCGCTCATCGCCGGGATCATCAGCTCGCCGAACCGCTTCTCCCCGCTGCGGCGGATCGAGGTGGCGAAGGACCGCCGCGACTGGGTCCTGGGGCGGATGCGCAAGCTGGGGATGATCGACGAGGCGCAATTCAGGAAGGCTTCCCGGTCGCCCGTCCGGACGAACCCGAGGCGCGTTCCCGTCAACCTGGCCGAATATTACGTCGACTACATCCGGCGGACGGCCGGCGAGGCGCTGGGCGACGAGCGGCTCTACCAGACCGGCTACCGGTTCTACACGTCGCTCGACCCGGCCCACCAGGCGGCCGCGGAAACCGCCGTGTCGGACGGCCTCGCCGAGCTCGACCGGGGAAACCGGGAGAAGGAGCCGCTCGAGGCCGCGCTCGTCGCCGTCGACGTCGTCACCGGCGAGATGACGGCGATGGTCGGCGGGCGGGGGTACGGGGAAACGCAGTTCAACCGGGCCGCCGACGCGCGGCGGCAGCCGGGAAGCGCCTTCAAGCCGTTCGTGCTGCTGGCGGCCATGCGGCAGGCGGTCGAAGGGAAGGGGAAGGTCACCCTCGGCTCCCCCGTCTCCGGGGAGCCGGTCGCCGTGCCGATCCCCGGCGGAACGTGGGAGCCCGCCAACTACGAGGGGACCGCGTACGGCGCGATGACCGTCCGCGGGATGATCGAGAACTCGGTCAACACCGCCGCGGTCCGGCTGGCGCTCGACACGGGCCTGAAGGAAGTCGCGGACGCCGCGCGGGCGGCGGGGGTCGCGAGCACGCTCCTGCCCGTCCCCTCCCTCGCCCTGGGCAGCTTCGAGGTGACCCCCGTCGAGCTCGCATACGCCTACGCGACGCTCGCGTCCGGCGGAACGCGGTTCGAGCCGTTCGCGCTCCACGCGGTCGTCGGCTCCGACGGGGCGCTCCTCGTCTCGTCGAAGCCGTTCCGGAAGGACGGGGCGGTCGACCCGCGCGCGGCGTACCTCGTCACCCACGCGCTCGAAGGGGTCCTCGACCGCGGAACGGCCCGGTCCGCCCGGGACGCGGGAATAGATTTCCCGGCTGCCGGGAAGACGGGGACGACGGACGATTTCCGCGACTCGTGGTTCGTGGGGTACACGCCGGACCTCGTCTGCGCGGTGTGGGTCGGCCGGGACTCGGGCGCCGCCTCCGGCCTCTCCGGCGCGGCCGGGGCCCTGCGGATCTGGACGCGCTTCATGAAGGCGGTCTACCCGGCCGGCTCCCAACGCGCCTTCGCGGTCCCCCCGGGAATCGCGACCGCGGAGATCGATCCCGAGTCGGGGCTGCTCGCCACGACGGCGTGCCCGCAAGGCTACGTCGAAGCGTTTCCCGACGAGCTCGTCCCGACCGAGACGTGCCCCCTCCACCCGGTCCACCCGCTGGTCGACACCGTCCGGCGGGGGTTCCGCGGCATCGGCGAATTCTTCCGGAATCTCTTCCGGTAGGGGCGCCGCCGGTGGTATAACTTCCCGATGGATTACAAGAGCACCCTCAACCTGCCGAAGACCGATTTCCCGATGCGCGCGAACCTGGCGCAGCGCGAGCCGGAGATCCTGGCACGGTGGGAAAAGACCGGCCTTTACCGGCGAATGGTCGCGGCGCGCCGCGGGAACGGGAAGTTCGTCCTTCACGACGGCCCCCCCTACGCCAACGGCCACATCCACATCGGCCACGCCCTGAACAAGATCCTCAAGGACGTGATCGTCAAGTACCGCAGCATGTCGGGGGCCTGGTCCGAGTACGTCCCGGGGTGGGATTGCCACGGGCTGCCGATCGAGCACCAGGTCGACAAGGACCTCGGGCGGACGAAGGAAACGGTCTCCACCGCCGAGAAGCGGCGCCTGTGCCGCGCCTACGCCGCCAAGTACATCGACATCCAGCGGGAAGAGTTCAAGCGGCTCGGCGTGCTGGGCGACTGGGAGAACCCGTACCGCACGATGACGTTCGACTACGAGGCGGGGATCCTCAGGGAGTTCGGCCGGTTCGTGGAGAGCGGGGCCGTCTTCCAGGGGACCAAGCCGGTCTACTGGTGCGTCACGTGCAAGACGGCGCTCGCGGAGGCCGAGGTCGAGTACGCCGATCACGCCTCCCCTTCCATCCACGTCAAGTTCCCGTTCGTCGACCCGCCGGAGAAGATCCACCCGGCGCTGTCGGGGAAGAAGGTCTTCTTCGTCATCTGGACGACGACCCCGTGGACGATCCCGTCGAACCTCGCGATCGCGCTTCACCCGGATTTCTCCTACGTCGCCCTCGAGGCGGGCGGCGAGGTCTACGTCGTGGCCGAGGGACTGGCGGACCGGTTCGTCGGGGAGACGGGGCTTTCCGGCGCGCGGCCGCTGGCGACGTTCGGGTCGGCGGGGCTGGAGCGGCTGCGGTGCCGCCATCCGTTCGTCGACCGCGACTCGATCGTCGTTCTTGCGCCTTACGTGACCCTCGAGGCGGGCACGGGGTGCGTCCACACGGCCCCCGGCCACGGCCGCGAGGATTACGAGACGGGGCTCAAGTACGGGCTCGACATCTACGCCCCCCTCGACGACGCGGGGCGCTTCACCGCGGACGTGCCCTTCTTCGCGGGGATGCAGGTCTTCGACGCCAACCCCCGGGTCAACGCGAAGCTCGCCGAGGTCGGGGCCCTCCTCAAGGAGAGCCGGGTGTCGCACTCCTACCCCCACTGCTGGCGGTGCAAGAACCCGGTCATCTTCCGGGCCACGAAGCAGTGGTTCATCTCGATGGACCGGACGGGCCTGCGGAGCGGGGCGCTCGCCGCGATCGGGACCGTGAAATGGATCCCGGGCTGGGGACAGGAGAGGATCGAGGGGATGATCGCGAACCGGCCCGACTGGTGCATCTCGCGCCAGCGGGCGTGGGGCGTCCCGATCGCGGTCTTCCAGTGCGAGGGATGCGGCGGCCACCTCCTCGACCGCAAGCTCATCGACCGCGTTGCCGGCTTCTTCGAGAAGGAGGGCGCCGACGCATGGTTCGACCGGGACGCCGCCGAGCTCCTGCCGCCCGGGACGTCCTGCCCGTCGTGCGGCGGGAAGACGTTCCGCAAGGAGACCGACATCCTCGACGTGTGGTTCGACTCGGGCGTCTCGTACGCGTGCGTCTGCGAGGGAAAGGAGAACCTCGGGGTGCCGGTCGATCTCTACCTCGAGGGGTCCGACCAGCACCGCGGCTGGTTCCACTCGTCCCTGCTCGCCGCCGCGGGGACCCGCGGCGCCGCCCCCTACAAGGCGGTGCTCACCCACGGCTTCGTCGTGGACGGCAAGGGCGAGGCGATGCACAAGTCGAAGGGGAACGTCGTCGCCCCCGAGCAGATCATCAGGAAGCACGGCGCCGAGCTTTTGCGCCTGTGGGTCTCCGCCGAGGATTACCGCGACGACATCCGGATCTCCCCGGACATCCTCGAGCGGCTGACCGAGTCGTACCGGAAGATCCGGAACACGATCCGGTTCCTCCTCGCGAACATCGGGGATTTCGCGCCGGAGCGCGACGCGGTCCCGTACGCGCGCATGGAAGAGATGGACCGGTACGCGCTCGTCCTGTTCGACCGCCTCGCGCGCAAGGTGCGGGACGCCTACGAGAGCTACGAGTTCCACGTGATCTTCCACGCGGTGAACAACTTCTGCTCGGTGGACCTGTCGAGCTTCTACCTCAACGTCCTCAAGGACCGCCTGTACTGCGACGGGGCGGACAGCCCGGGGCGTCGCTCCGCCCAGACGGCG
>JBLNEU010000004.1:0-4960 GCA_050263015.1 Deltaproteobacteria bacterium
GCCGCCCGGAAGCGACTGCCAGATCTCCTCGCTGATGAACGGGATGAGAGGGTGCGCCAGCGCCAGGATCGCCTCGAAGACCCGCAGGAGGACGGCGCGCTGGCCTTCCCGCGCCGCCGGATCGGCGTCCGGAGAGAGCGCCGGCTTGATCATCTCCAGGTACCAGTCGCAGAACTCGTGCCACGTGAACTGGTACAGCGCGGACGCCGCATCGTTGAACCGGTACTCCTCGATCCCCTTGCGGACCTCGTCGATCGCGCGCTGGAGGCGCGAAAGCATCCAGCGGTCGACGGCCGTGAGCGCGGCCGGCAGCTCGCGGGACGTCGCCGCGTCGGCGTGCATCCGCACGAAGCGTCCCGCCTGGAAAAGCTTGTTCATGAAGTTCCGGTATCCCTCGATCCGGTCGTCGGAGAGGCGGATGTCGCGCCCCTGCGCGGCCAGGGCGAGGAGCGTGAACCGGAACGCGTCGGTCCCGTACTTTTCCATCACGTCGAGGGGATCGATGACGTTGCCGCGCGTCTTGCTCATCTTCTCGCCCCGGGCGTCGCGGACAAGGGCGTGGATGACCACGTCGCGGAACGGGGCCTTCCCCGTGAACGCGATCCCCATCATCATCATCCTGGCGACCCAGAAAAAGAGGATGTCGAAGCCGGTGACGAGCGCCGCGGTGGGATAGTACCGGGCAAGCTCCCCGGTCTCGCCGGGCCACCCCAGCGTCGAGAACGGCCACAGGCCGGAGGAGAACCAGGTGTCGAGGACGTCCTCCTCCTGCCGGAGCTTGTCGGAGCCGCAGGCGGCGCAACTGTCGGGCGGCTCGACCTCCACCATGGTCGTTCCGCACGACGTGCAATGGAACGCGGGGATCCGGTGCCCCCACCAGATCTGGCGGGAGATGCACCAGTCGCGGATGTTCTCCATCCATTCGAAGTAGGTCTTCTCCCAGGCCGCCGGGACGATGCGCGTTTCGCCCGACCGGACGGCCTTGATGGCCGGCTCGGCGAGGGGCTTCGTCTTCACGAACCACTGGATGCTCTCCGACGGCTCCACGACGGTCTTGCAGCGGTAGCAGTGCCCGACGTTGTGGAGATACGGCTCCTCCTTGACGACGAGGTTCTCGGCCCTGAGCTTTTCGAGCACCGCCGCGCGGGCCGCGAACCGGTCCATGCCGGCGAATGCCCCGGCTTCGGCCGTCATCGCCCCGGACTCGTCGATCACCCGGACCGACGGGAGCTGGTGCCGCCGGGCGACCTCGAAATCGTTCGGGTCGTGGGCCGGGGTGATCTTCACGGCGCCCGTTCCGAACTCCCGGTCCACCATCTCGTCGGCGAGCAGCGGGATCGGGCGGTTCATGAGGGGAAGGCGCAGCGTCATCCCGAGCCGGTCGGCATACCGGTCGTCCCTGGGGTTCACGGCAACGGCCGTGTCCCCGAGCATCGTCTCCGGGCGAGTCGTCGCCACCACGACGCTGCGCCTCCCCGACAGCTCCGGGTAGCGGATGTACGTCAGCGACCCTTTCGTCTCCTCGTAGGAGACCTCGAGGTCCGACAGGGCCGTCCGGCACCGCGGACACCAGTTGATGATGTAGCGCCCGCGGTAGACGAGCCCTTTCCGGTAGAGGCGGACGAACGCCTCCCGGACCGCCCGGGACAGTCCCTCGTCCATCGTGAACCGCTCGCGCTCCCAGTCGCACGCGGCGCCCAGCCGCTTGAGCTGGCGCAGGATGGTTCCGCCGCTCTCCTCCTTCCACGCCCAGACCCGCTCCACGAATTTTTCGCGCCCGAGAGTCTGCCGGTCGACGCCCTCCTTCGCGAGCAGCCGCTCGACGACGTTCTGCGTCGCGATCCCCGCGTGGTCGGTCCCCGGCACCCAGAGCACGTTGCGGCCGATCATCCGGTGATACCGGATGAGGACGTCCTGGAGCGTCACGTTCAGCGCGTGTCCCATGTGGAGCGAGCCCGTGACGTTGGGAGGAGGAATGACGATCGCGTACGGCTCTCCCGGGCGCCCGGGGTCGGCATGGAAGAGCCCGCGCCCGGCCCAGAAGGCGTACCACGCCGCCTCGGCGGCCCGCGGGTCGTACGGCTTGTCGTGGTCCTGCGGCTCCATTCCCTCGATACTCCGATGGCGGATTGGTCGATGCGGCCCCCGGCAGGGGCCCGTGTTCAGGAGGATTTCTTTTCGGCCTGCCCGCGGATCCGGGCAATCTCCTCCCGGATGAGGGCCTCCGCGGTCGGCGGGATGACCTCCCAGGCCACCGCCTCCACGGCTTCGCGGACCTTCGCGGAGAATTCGCCCGAGAGGCGCTCCATCACGTCCCACATCGCCTTTTCAACCGCGTCCGCCGCCACCTTCTCGAAGACCTCGCGCGTCCTGGCCGAGAACTCGTCCGGGGCCGCGCCCGGGGCCGCTGCCGTCGCCGCGGCGGCGCCCACGCGCGGTTCGGCTTGCGGCTTGCGCGGCGGTACGACCGGCGGCGGCTCGATCGAAGGCCTGCGCGGCGGCGCCTCCTGCGCCCTCGACTCGGCATTCATCGCGGAAAACGATGCCGGACGCTTCATCTCGGGCGGCTGCGGCGAAGCCGGCGCCTGCGGCGCGGCGGGCGCCGGGGCTTTCGCGCGCGCGGCGACTTCCTCTTCGAGGAGAGTCATTTCGTCCTTGACCTCGAGGTCGGCGAACTCCTCGATCGAATCGAGCGCGGCGGTCAGGTCCGTCACCGCCGGCGGCGCGTCCTGGAACAGCTCTCCCGTGATGTGCGGGGGCGGCTTCGCCGCGCCCGCCTCGACCGGGGGCGCTCCCTCGTCGACAGCTTCGTCGAACGAGCCGACGACCTCGGCGATCGGCGCGGCCGGGCCGGCAAGGACTTCCCTGGACGGACCTTCGAGATCCTCGAGGGAAACGTCGAAATCCCCGAGGGATGCCGCCCCCTCGCCAGCGGAGACCGGCGAGGTCAGCCCGGCGAGGATCTCCGCGCCGCGGGGAGCCGGCGCCCCGGCCGGTCTTCTCTTCTCCTCCGCCTTTGCGGCTTCCCGCTCGGCTTCCTCGATCACGTCCGTGAAATCCCACGTCTCCTCGGCGGCAGGCCGCTTCGGCTCCGCCTTCGGTTCCGCGGCGGCGCGCGCGGTCTCCCCGCCCTTGAGGATCGTCTCGATCTTCTCGAAGAGTTCCTGGGACTCGAACGGCTTGAAGAGAACTCCGGCGGCGCCGCTCTTTCTGAATTTCTCCTCGTCGAAGGGCGCAAGCGTTCCGGAGAGAATGAGGACCGGCAGCGCCTTTGGCCGGCCTGAGACGCTCAGGGCGGCCGCGACTTCGAAGCCGCTCTTCCCGGGAAGACTGACGTCCGCGATCACCAGGTCGGGGGCGATCTCGCCGGCCAGCCGGATCGCATCCTCGCCGTTGTCGACCATGGTGAGCGCGATGTCCGACCCCCGGAACGTGAGCTCGAACACCTTCTGGATCGTGAGGCTGTCTTCAGCGAGAAGAACTCTTTTCCCCATGGTCCCTCCCCGGATTGCCCCTCATTTTATGAGGATTCAGGGATCTTTTCAACGAAAACGAGGTCGATTTCGCCCCGGTCCGCGTCCGTCCGGCGGACTCGGACCCGGAGCCGCTCCCCGAGCGAAAAGCGCCTTTTTCGCACCAGGCCGTGCCACTCGCCCCGCTCGGCGTCGAAACGGTACTCGTCGTCCCGGAGCGTCGAGATGTGAACCAGTCCCTCCACGAAAAAGTCGTCCAGCTCGACGAAGAATCCGAAACCGACGACCGAGGAGACGGTCCCCGGAAACGTCTGCCCGACCTTCGAGGCCATGAACAGCGCCTTGGCGCGCTGCTCCACGTCGCGCTCCGCGTCCATCGCGGCCCTTTCGCGGGCGCTCAGGTGCGCGCCGATCCCCTCTCCCCTTTCGGCCAGCGCCCGCGGGTAGCTGCCGAGGAGCGCGTCGCCCAGCGCGGCCTTCAGCACGCGGTGGACGATGAGGTCCGGATACCGCCGGATCGGAGAGGTGAAATGGGTGTACCGCGCGAGGGCAAGGCCGAAGTGCCCCCTGGACTCCGGGCCGTACCGCGCCAGCATCAGGCTGCGCAGGAGGAGCATGTTGACATGCCGCTCGTACTTGCCTCCGCGCGCCGCGGCGGCCCACGCCTGGAGACGTCCGGCCGCGTCCCGGCGGTCCGTGACGCGGCTGCGCCGCAGAAGCCGCGCCGCGGCATCCTCGAATTCCTCGAGACGGTTCCCGGCCGGCTCCTCGTGAATCCGGAAGAGGAACGGGAAACCGCGGTCCGACAGGAATTCCGCCACCGCGGTATTGGCGAGGAGCATGAACTCCTCGATCAGCCGGTGCGCCTCCCAGCGGGGTGCGGCGGACACGGCGACCGGGAGGCCGTCCGCGACCCTGATCGTCGCCTCCGGGAGGTCGAATTCGAGGGCGCCGCGGTCGGCGCGGGCGAGCGTGAGGCGGCCTGCGACCGTCTCCATCTCCGTGAGCATCGGTCCCACCTCTCCGGAGATCCCGCCCCGCCCCCCTCTTTCGGCGGAGCCGGAGAGAAAATCGTGCACCTCGTCGTAGGTCAGCCGGGCCCGGCTCCGGATGACGGACGGATAGAAGGAGGCCGTCCCGGGTCGCCCCTGGGCGTTGATCGGGATGTCGACGGTCATCGTCAGCCGGTTGACCCCGGGCTTCAGGCTGCATACCCCCTCGGAGAGGCGGGGCGGGAGCATCGGGATGCACCGGTCGGGGAAGTAGACGCTCGTTCCCCGCTCGTACGCGTCGCGATCGAGATCCCCGCCCACGGGGATGTAGCGGGACACGTCGGCGATCGCGACGAGGAGCCGCGCCCGGCCCCCCTCGCGCACAAGGCAGACGGCATCATCGAAGTCCCGCGCATCCTCGCCGTCGATCGTCACGTAAGGAAGGTCCCTCTGGTCGACGCGCGCGGGCGCCCCGGCGGCGTCCGGGCCGCCGGG
>JBLNEU010000005.1:0-6099 GCA_050263015.1 Deltaproteobacteria bacterium
AAACGACTCCAGGTGATTCTTAAGGACGAAGAGATGCGCGACCTGCGGCGTGCGGCCAAGGGGAAGAAGATGACCGTGTCAGAATGGGTCCGGCAGGCCCTTCGGTCTGCGGGCAGGCGGGAACCGAAGGCGGACGTAGGGAAGAAGCTGGATGTCGTCCGCGCCGCTGCGCGACACGCGTTCCCTGCCGGGGATATCGAACGGATGCTCGCCGAAATCGAGCGTGGCTACCTGTCCGACCGGTCCCTTTGATCTTCATCGACTCCAACGTCCCGATGTACCTGGTCGGCGCGGCGCACCCCAACAAAATCGATGCGCACAGGCTTCTGGAGCAGGCAATAGCGGAAGGTCGTCGACTCGTCACCGATGCCGAGGTTCTTCAGGAGATACTGCACCGCTATGCCGCAATCGGACGGAAGGACGCCATTCAACCCGCCTTCGAGGCCATCAAGGGCGTCGTCGATGAAATCTTCCCCCTCGAGGCGGCCGACGCGGACCGGGCTCGCGAGATCCTCCTCGGAAGCGCAACAGTGTCGGCCCGGGATGCCATCCATCTGTCCATCATGCAAAGGCACGGCGTCGCAACGATCATGAGTTTCGACGCCGGCTACGACGGCTTCCCGGGAATCCGTAGAATGCCCCCGCCAGGCTGACCGGAAAACTAGCGCATAGTGGCGACAATTGAAGAAAATCGATAAAACTTCCGGATCTTCGACCTCCGAAGTATTGGCGGTTTCCGGCGGACCGGATTCCGTGTATCTGCTCTTCAGGTCGTTCGATAAATCGAAATCGGTCATAATTGCGCACGTAAATTACGGCGCCAGGGGGAAGGACTCGGACAGGGACCAGGAGTTGGTTGAGCGATTGAGCGGAAAGCTCTGCGTTCCACTGGAAGTGAAATCTATGCGCCTCAAGGCAAACGCGTACGGCTTCGAAGAGAGCGCAAGGAAGATCCGGCATGAATTCCTGCGGGAGATGAAAATTAAGCACGGGGCTAGGAAGATCCTGTTTGCCCACACGGCCGACGACCAGGTGGAAACGGTGTTGATGCGGGTCCTGGAAGGCGCGGGTATTTCCGGCCTGAAGGGCATTCCGCGCAGGACGGCGGACGGCATCGAGCGCCCGCTGTTGGACACGTGGCGGGAGGAAATCCTCGAATACCTCCGGAAGCACAGGATCCCATATCGCGTGGACAAGTCTAACTTCGACACCAGGTTCGAGCGGAACTGGATCCGGCACATTCTGATTCCAATGCTTGAGAAGCGGTACGGAAAGGCGGTCAAGAAGCGCCTATTCGCGCTGGGGGAGCGGTTTAGGGAGATCGATGGATTACTTGACGATATATCACGCAAATGGTTGACAAGACATGTAAAAACAGATCGAGGCGGAGTGGCAATTCCGCGGAAGCCTTGTTCCCTCCTGCCTTCCGTTGTAAGGAAGAAGATCCTCCAGGTCATCTGCTTCGAGGAGATCGGGGTTGCGCCGAATGAACGGCTTCTCGAATCGATGGACAGGCTCATTTTGACCGGCGGCCCTTCCGCGCGTTTGAGCATCGGGAATAGAGCCGAGATCCGGTGCAGGTACGGAAATGCGGTAATCGCTATCCGGGACAGGAAACAAGCTGCGATAGCAAAAGGCCGGTCGAAGCGGCCTATTGTTATGGATGGCCCCGGACGATATCGATTCGGCGTCGCGCTGATCGACTGGGAAGAAAAGGGGAAACTGCCGGCGGGAAGCGTCAAGCGGATTGCGGCCGGGGAGCGTGGGGCCGTCTTCAACCGCGACGGTATCCGCATGCCCCTTTACGTGCGGCAGCTCAAGGCCGGGGACCGGATCCGGCCGTTCGGGCTCGACGCTGAGAAGAAGTTAAAGGAGATCATGATCGACAGGAAGATTCCGCGCGAGGAGCGGTGGGGCCGCACTGCACTCTGCGACGCGGAAGGAACGATTCTCTGGATCCCGGGTGTCGTCCGCTCGGCCCATGCCCCTGTGACGGCATCTACCCGCCGCACGGCAGTTCTCAGATTAAGGCGGCAACGTAGCGAGTGTTTTTACTGAATTCCTCCGTGTGATAATATAAAAAACATGCCCAAGCCGTAACCTACAGGAGAATCGACACCTTGAACCAGTTTTATCGCAACCTTGCGCTGTGGATGCTGATCGCCCTGGCGATGGTTTTCCTTTTCAACACCTTCAAGGCGCAGCGGGTGGAGTACGAGGAGATCTCCTTCTCGGATCTGAACGCCGCGGTCGATGCCGGAAAGGTCAAGGAAGTCACCATCAAGGGCCAGGAGATCACCGGGAAATACACCGACGCCGCCGGGAAGGAAAAGAAGTCGTTCCACACCTATGCGCCGGACGACCCGGACCTGGTAAAGAGTCTGCGGGCGAAGAACGTAAAGATCACCGCCAAGCCGCTGGACGAGAACCCGTGGTACATGACGCTATTGGTTTCCTGGCTGCCGATGCTGCTGCTTATCGGCGTGTGGATCTTCTTCATGCGGCAGATGCAGGCGGGCGGGGGCAAGGCGATGTCGTTCGGCAAGAGCCGGGCGAAGCTTTTGACCGAATCGACGCAGAAGCACACCTTCGCGGACGTCGCGGGGATCGAGGAGGCCAAGGAAGAGCTCCAGGAGATCATCGCGTTCCTTAAGGACCCCAAGAAGTTCACCAGGCTCGGCGGCCGCATCCCCAAGGGAGTGCTGCTCGTCGGGCCCCCGGGGACGGGAAAGACGCTGCTTGCCAGGGCGATCGCGGGAGAGGCGGGCGTTCCATTCTTCTCCATAAGCGGGTCCGATTTCGTCGAGATGTTCGTGGGCGTGGGCGCAGCGCGCGTACGGGACCTCTTCATCCAGGGGAAGAAGGCTGCTCCCTGCATCATCTTCATCGACGAGATCGACGCCGTCGGCAGGCACCGTGGCGCGGGGCTTGGGGGCGGGCACGACGAGCGCGAGCAGACGTTGAACCAGCTCCTGGTAGAGATGGACGGGTTCGAATCGAACGAGGGGCTCATTCTGATAGCGGCGACCAACCGCCCCGACGTGCTGGACCCCGCCCTGCTTCGGCCGGGGCGGTTCGACCGGCAGGTGGTCGTCCCCAAGCCGGACGTAAAGGGGCGGGAGCAGATCCTCTCCGTTCACGTCCGGAAGATCCCCTTGTCGGAAGACGTCAACCTGGAGGTCCTGGCCAAGGGCACCCCCGGGTTCACGGGCGCGGACCTTGCCAACCTGTGCAACGAGGCGGCGCTGCATGCCGCAAGCGTGGGGCTGTCCAAGGTGAACATGGACTGTTTCGAGATGGCCAAGGACAAGGTTATGATGGGCCGCGAGCGGCGGTCGATGATAATCAGCGAGGAAGAGAAAAAATCGACCGCGTACCACGAGGCGGGGCACGCCATCGTGGCGACGCTTACCCCCGGAGCCGACCCGATCCACAAGGTGAGCATCATTCCGCGCGGAATGGCGCTGGGCGTAACCCAGCAGCTCCCGATCGACGAGCGGCACACATATTCGAGCGACTACCTTAAGAACAACATCACCATCCTTATGGGCGGGAGGGTGGCCGAGGAGCTCGTGCGCGGGGAGCTCACCACCGGCGCGGGGAACGACCTGGAGCGCTCGACGCTGCTGGCGCGCAAAATGGTCTGCGAATGGGGTATGAGCGAAAAGCTTGGGCCCGTAACGTTCGGGCAGAAGCAGGAGCTCATATTCCTGGGCAGGGACATGACGCGGCACCAGGATTACAGCGAGGCGACTGCGCGCGACATCGACCAGGAGATAAAGGATATCGTCACATCCTGCTACGAACGGGCGAGGACAATCCTTAAGACGAACATCCACGTGCTGCACCGGGTCGCAAAGACCCTCCTGGAAAAAGAGGTAATCGACGGGGCCGAGATCAAGCGGATCATCGAGGAGATGGTTGCCGGTCCCGACCAGGGGCCGCAGGCGACGCAAGCCGGCTCTCCGGCCTGAAAGGCGGGTATCCCCGCAAGTGATCCGGGTTCTGCACGCGGGAAGCCCGCCGGAAGCAGGCCTTCGACTCGATCACCACGGTGTTTCCCGGGCGGACGCTTCTCGCCTGGTTCGCGATCTTCGGCCGTATCTGATCTGCATCCCCGACGGGGAAACTGCGCACGCCCTGGTTCCGCTTCTTTCCCGTTTGGGGATCCCCGCGGCGTGGGGAAATAGGGCGCTTTTCTTTTCCGTCTCGTCGGCGGACCAGGTCGGCCAATGGATGGAGACGGCGGCCGGCGCGGCGGGAGCGCTTGGGTGCGTCAGGGATGCTATCCGGCGATACGCCGAAAAGGATTTCATCGTGCCATGCGCCGGGCTTTTTTTAAGGCTTGGCGGAGCGCCGAAGATCATGGGGGTTTTAAACGTCACCCCCGATTCCTTTTCCGACGGCGGGAAATTCTTCTCCGCCGACGATGCGGTCAGGCGTGGATTGGAAATGGCGCAGGCAGGGGCCGACGTGATAGACGTGGGAGGGGAGTCGACGCGCCCCGGCTCCATGCCCGTGCCGGCGGAGGAGGAAAAAGCACGGGTCGTCCCCGTGATCCGCGCGCTGGCGCAAAAGACCGATGCGTTCTTGTCGGTGGACACGACGAAGGCGGCGGTCGCCCGCGAGGCGATCTCGGCGGGGGCGCGCATCGTAAACGATACGAGCGCCCTATTAGACGATCCGGAAATGGCCGGAGTCGTCGCCGAATCCGGCTGCGCGATCGTGCTTATGCACAGGCGGGGGACGCCGGCTACGATGCAGCTTTCGCCATTCTACGAGTCGCTGTTCGACGAGCTGCTGGACGAGCTGAAGGAGAGGATCGACGCCGCAATGAAGGCGGGAATTCCGGAAGAGGCGATCATGGTCGATCCCGGAGTGGGGTTCGGGAAGCGGCACGAGGACAACCTTGCGCTGCACCGGCATCTGCCGGACCTGCGCAACCTGGGCAGGCCGGTCGTGTTCGGACCGTCGAGAAAGGCGTTCATCGGCAGGATAACGGGCAAGGATGCCCCCGACAGGATATTCGGGACGGCGTCGTCCGTCGCGCTGGCGGCGTTTTTGGGCGCGGACCTCATCCGGGTCCATGACGTCAAGGAAATGAAGGATGTCGTAGCGGTGGCCGCGGCGGTGCGCGAGGGGGGAGAATGCTGAACTTCTTTTCCTCGGTGCGATTCGCGGACGTCCTGGACATCCTGGTAGTCGCATTCATCATCTACTGGATCCTCCTTTTCATACGCGGCACGCGCGCGGTGCAGATGCTGTTCGGCCTCCTGCTAATGCTGGCGATGTTCGTCGTCTCGAAGAAGCTGGGCATGGTCACGTTCCAGTGGCTGGTCGGGAACTTCCTCGGAGGGCTCATCATTATCCTGGTTGTGATCTTCCAGACCGAGATAAGGCGCGGCCTGGCCAAGGTGGGGCAGGCGCGCATCTTCGGAAAGAACCCGGCGGCCCCTCCCGCCGATTTCCTGAACGACCTGGCGCACTGCACCTTCCGGCTGGCGGCCGACCGGATCGGCGCGATTCTCCTTCTCGAACGGGAAATGGGGCTCCAGGAGCACGTCGAGCACGGAAAGAAGCTCGACGCCATCTTTTCCCACGAGCTGCTCGCATCCATCCTTTCTCCCCGGTCTCCCGTGCATGACGGCGCGGTCGTCATCAGGGGCGACCGCGTCGCGGCGGCCGGCGTGATCCTGCCGATCCCGGGAGAATCCTCGGTCGTAAGATCCATGGGGACCAGGCACCGCGCGGGATGGGGCGTCTCGGCCGACACCGACGCCGTCTCCGTGGTGATATCCGAGGAGACGGGGAAGGTCACGGTTTTCCACGACCGGCAGATGAAAAGCGTCGGGAGCGCGATGGAATTAAAGGACATCCTTTCAAGGGTGTTTTCGAAGGGCGCAGAGACACAAGATGAGGCTAGCTGACATGCTCGATTTCCTGCGGTGCGTGGTCGGGAAAAACCTTGGGCTAAAGGCACTCGCACTGGGCCTGGCGATAGCCCTGTGGTGGTTCGTCGCGGGGGAGAGCAAGGTGCAGGTCGGGTTCGTCGTCCCGATGGAGATCCGCAATGTGCCGGCGGGGATGACCATAACGAAC
>JBLNEU010000006.1:0-8490 GCA_050263015.1 Deltaproteobacteria bacterium
TCGGTCTTCAACCGGAAGGTCGCTCCGGCCGTGGCAAGGGAAGTGTCCCGCGCCGCCCACCGGACGAAAGTGGCGCGGCGCGCCTCGAAGGCGTTCGCCGAGATCAACCTCGAGTAGAAGAGGCGTTGCTCAACCCGCTGATCTTCCGGGAGTACGACGTCCGCGGGACGGTGGGGACGGACCTGACTCCCGCCGCGGTGCAGACGATCGGGCGGGGTTTCGGCACCTACGCGCGCGGCCGGGGCGCCCGGACGGTGGCGGTCGGCCGCGACTGCCGCCTGTCCTCGCCGTCGTTCCGCGATGCGCTGGTCTCCGGGCTTCTGGCGGCCGGCCTCGACGTGCTCGACGTGGGCGTCTGCCCCACGCCGCTCCTCTATTTTTCCATCGTCACCTTCGGCGCCGACGGCGGCGTGATGATCACGGGGAGCCACAATCCCCCGGAGTTCAACGGCTTCAAGCTGTGCATCGGGTCGTCCACCATCCACGGGGCGCAGATCCAGGAGGTCCGGCGGATCATCGACGCCGGCGCTTTCGCCTCGGGAAAGGGGGAGGTCGAGAGCCGGGAGATCGTCGGACCGTACACGGAGTACGTGCGCTCGAACATCTCCATTCCCCGGAAGCTCAAGGTCGTCGTGGACGCGGGGAACGGGACCGCATCGCGCGTCGCGCCCGACCTGTTCCGGGCGCTGGGCATGGAGGTCGTGGAGCTGTTCTGCGAGATGGACGGCCGGTTTCCCAACCACTTCCCGGATCCGACGGTGCCGGAGAACCTCCGTTCCCTCGTCCGGACGGTGCGGGAGACGGGGGCGGACCTCGGGGTCGGCTACGACGGCGACGCGGACAGGATCGGCGCCGTCGACGAGACGGGGGCCGTCCTCTACGGCGATTACCTCCTGGCGCTGTTCGCGCGCGAGATCCTGTCCCGCAAGCCGGGGGCGACGATCATCTCGGAGGTCAAGGCGTCCCAGAACCTCTACGACGACATCGCCCGTCGCGGCGGCAGGCCCGTGATGTGGAAGGCGGGGCATTCGCTCATCAAGCAGAAGATGAAGGAGGAAGGGGCGGAGGTCGCCGGGGAGATGAGCGGGCACATCTTCTTCGCCGACAGGTATCTCGGATTCGACGACGCGATCTACGCCTCCGCCCGGCTGTTCGAGATCGTCGCGGCTTCCGACCGCCCGCTCTCCGCGATGCTCGCCGACATGCCCCCCGTCGTCGCCACGCCCGAGATCCGGGTGGAGTGCCCGGACGAGCTGAAGTTCGCGGTCGTGGAGAGGGTCGCGTCGCTCGTGTCGCCGCAGGCCCGGGAGGTGATCGGCGTGGACGGCGTCCGGGCCCTCTTCGACGGGGGGTGGGGACTCGTGCGCGCCTCGAACACCCAGCCCGTGCTCGTCCTGCGGTTCGAGGGCCGGGACGAGGCGACGGTCGGGCGGATCCGCGCCGTGATGGAGGAGGCCGTCCGGAAAGCGCGGGAGCGGACGTGACCGGGGCCGCCGCGTGACCCTTCTCTATGCGATCCTCCTCGGGATCCTCCAGGGGGCGACCGAGTTCCTGCCGGTCAGCAGTTCCGGGCACCTGTTCCTCGCCCAGAGGCTGCTCGGCCTGCACGAACCGGAGCTGGCGTTCGACACGCTGCTCCACCTCGGGACGCTGCTGGCCGTCGTCGTCTTTCTCCGCAGGGAGATCAACGACATCCTCGGCTCCCTGTTCCGGCGGCGGCGGTGGGGCCTCGACGAGGACCCCGCCGCCTGGGGGCGGCGCGACGCGCTTCTCCTGATCGTCTCCACGATCCCGACCGGCGTCATCGGCATTCTGTTCCACGACGTCGTCGAGACGGGGATCACGGTGCGGGGCGTCGGGATCCGGTACACGCTCCTGACCTGCTTCCTTCTCCTCAGCAGCCTCCGTTTCCGGCACAAGATGGACCCGGAACGGATCGAGGTCTGGGAGGCGTTCGCCATCGGCCTCATCCAGGGAGCGGCGGTCTTCCCGGGGCTCTCCCGGTCGGGGTCCACGATCTCCCTTGCCCTCGTCCTCGGGATCGGGGCGTCCCGGAGCGCGAAATACTCGTTCATGATCTCCCTTCCGGCCATCCTCGGCGCCGCGCTCGTCAACTTGCGCCACGGGGTGTCGGTCCTTCCCCCGCTCGGGCCGTCGGCGGCGGGCTTCCTCTTCGCCATGCTCGTCGGCTACCTCGCGCTCCTCCTCGTGGAGCGCCTCGTGACCCGGGGGCGGTTCCGGAGGTTTGCGCCGTACACGCTGCTGCTGGCGGGACTCTGCTTCTACCTCGACTGGAAGGGCTGACGCGGAACCACGGGAGGCGGCTCCTCATCGAAAAGGCATGGACTCACCGATGGAGGGCGCGGCGAAAATCCGGTGGAACGCGTGGGAACCGGCCGTCTTCGAGCGGGCTCGGACGGGGGGTAAGCTCGTCTTCCTGGACATCTCGGCGACGTGGTGCCATTGGTGCCACGTGCTCGACCGGACGTCCCTCTCCGACCCGCGCGTCGTCGCGCTGCTGAACGACTCCTTCCTGCCGGTCCGCGTCGACACGGACCGGCGCCCCGACATCAACGAGCGTTACAACCAGGGAGGATGGCCCACGACGGCGGTTCTCCTGCCGGACGGCCGGTTGCTGACCGGGGCCACCTACCTGCCGCCCGACGACCTTCTCGAGGTCCTTTCGCGCTGCGCCGACTTCTACCGGAGAGACCGGGACCGGATCGAGCGTCGTCCGGAGGAGTCCGCGCAGACGGCGGGCGGATCGCCGGAGCAGGAGGGCGTCGCGCCCGCGGGACGTCCGGGTCCCGCGGACCTGTCGCTCGTCGGCCACGCGGTTCTCGCCCGGTTCGACCCGGCCCATCCGGGATTCTTCCGCGAGCCCAAGTTCCTCATGCCCGACATCCTCGCATTCCTGAGGGACGCGTGGCTCCTCGACGGGAACCGGGAGATGGGCGACACGCTGCTCTCGGTCCTCCGGACGATGGGCGACTCCGGGGTCTACGACCACGTCGCGGGAGGCTTTTTCCGCTACGCCACCCGCCGGGATTGGACGGTCCCGCACTACGAAAAGCTCCTCGTCGACAACGCGGAAATGCTTGCCCTCTATGCCTCGTGCTTCGGAAGGTCGGAGGACCCGCGGTTCTCGCGTGTTTCGGAAAGTCTCCTCGATTTCCTCTTCGGGACGCTGCACGACCGGGAGACGGGGGCGTTCTTCTCCAGCCAGGACGCCGACGAGGAGTATTACGGACTGCCGGCGGTCGAAAGGGCGCTCCGGCTCCCGCCGGCGGTCGATCGGACGATCATCTCCGAGTACAATGCCCGGGCGGTCTCCGCCCTCGTGGCCGCGCACGCGGCCTTCGGGTCGCGGCCGTCCGGCGGCCGCGAGGCCGGCGCGCTCCTTGCCGGGGCCGAGCGGCTCGGGCGGTACCTTCGGGATGTCCTGTGGAGCCCGGAGGAGGGACAGATCCGGTTCAGGGACGGCGGCGGGGCCGAGGCGGGGCACCTGGCCGACAACGTGGCCGCGGCGACGGCGCATCTCGACCTTTGGGAGGCGACCGGAAAGGATGCGTACCTGGACATCGCCGGGGAGATCCTCGACTGGACCGTCCGGCGCTTTTACTCCGCCGGGGCGTCCGGCTTCCTCGACCGCCGGCCCCGGGAGGGCGATCCCGCATCCATGGGCGGCCCGGTCGTCCCGTTCGGCGCGAACGCCCGGGCGGCGTGCGCGCTGATCCGTTGCGGGCGGGAGGCGGCCCGCACCGATCTCTTCGCATTGGCCGGGGAGGTCCTCGGAGGGCTCTCGGCGGCGTTCGAGGAGCGCGCCGCCTTCGCCGCCCCGTACGGCAGCGCCCTGCTCCTGTACCGGCGAGGGTCCCGGGGAATCGCGTGCCGGGCGGACGACGCGTCGTGCGGGTGAGACTCGGTGAGACCCGTCGCGTCGAGTCGCCCGCCGTGCCGGACGGGCTTTTAGTAGAGCCGAAGCTCCCCGCTCGCGTAGTACGCGGCGATCGAATCCGCCATCCTCTCGGCGGGCGTGCCGGCGGAGTCGCCGACCAGCCCGGGCAAGGTTGCGGAGGGCGCCGGCCGGGCCGATGCGGGGGCGGAGGACTGTTTTGCGGAGGCGAGGCGGGGGAGAGTTCCGGCCGCCGCCCGGGGCGCGGACTCCGACGCGGACGCCGCGGGGACGAAGGCCAGAATGACCGCAGCGCCCAGGATCGCCGCCCATCTCGCGTTCTTCATCGTGCACCTCCCGAAATATGGCTTCCGGGAGGCGCGTGGACGCCTTCCCGCTCCGGGAGGCTCTATCGGCGGACGACGAGGCGGACTTTAACCCTTCGGGCGGGGCTGGCTACGGGGTGACGCGGCGGCCGGGGGTGAGGATGGCGCCCGCCAGCGCCTGTCCCGGCGCCAGAGTCGAACCCGGCCAGAGGATGGAACGGGACACGGCCGCCCCTTCGCCGACGGACGCGCCTTCCTCGATCACGGCGTCGGGGCCGATCGTCGCTCCCGGGGAGACCTTCGCCCGCGTCGATATGAAGACAGGTGGCGTGATCGCGGCTCCGGGAACGTCCGCCGGAGGCAGTGTCCCTTCCCGCGCCCTCTCCGAGAGGAGGGCAAGCGTTCCGGACAGGTAGTCCGCGGGGGAGCCGAATTCCCGGAAGGACCCCGAGGTCAGGAAGCCGTACACCGGCGCGCCCTTGCCGAGGAGCGGCAGGTACGTTTCGCGGATGATGCAGGACGCCCGTCCGGGCGGGATCAGGGCGAGGAGGCCGGGCTCGACGATCTGGCAGCCGGTGTAGAAGCCGGACCGCGCTCCGTCTCCCGCTTCGCTCCCGAAGCCCGTGATCCGCGCGTCCCGGTCGATCCAGACCGGCGTGTACCGTTTCGCGGGATCCGCGAAAAGGACGAGCGTGGCGAGCGCCTTCCGTTCCCGGTGGAACGCCAGGGCCGCCGCCAGCGGGAAACCGACGATCGTGTCGCCGTTGACGGTGACGAACGTCCCCCCGGAGAGGAACTTCCTTGCGTTCCGGATCCCGCCTCCCGTCCCGAGGATGACCGGTTCCACCGCGTACTCCACCCGAAGCCTGCGGCCCGCCCAGCCCGTCACGCGCTGCTGTATCAGCTTGGGGTGGGTGTGGAGGTTGAGGATGAACTCCTTGATCCCCGCCCGGGAGAGGAACTCCATGTTGTAGGTGCAGAGGGGCCGGCCCAGGACGGGGACGACGGGCTTGGGAAGCTCGTAGGACAGGGGTCGCAGTCGCGTCCCCAGGCCGGCGGCGAGGATCATTCCCCTCACGCCGGCGCCTCCTCCGCGGCCTTTGCGGCGAGGTGCGACAGGATCGGGAGCAACCGCGCGGCGAGGGGCCGCATCCGGGGGTTGCGCTCGAAGTTCGCCGCCAGGTGGGCCACCGTGGGCGGGATGAACCGGAGATAGAGCGTCTTTCCCCGGTTCCGCGCCTGGTTGCCGAAGGTCCCGATCGCCTTGACGTTCCGCTGGAGGGCGGCGACGTCCAGGCGGTATGCGAAGGCGGCCCGGTCCCCCCCCGCCCTCTTCAGGTCGGCCGGGGCCGCATGGCGGTAGACGTAAGTCAGGTGATCGACCACTTTCTCCGGGAGCGTCACGTACGAATCGCGGAGAATGGAACAGAGGTCGTAGAAGACGTTCCCCATCCGCGCATCCTGGAAGTCGAGGATGCGCAGGTCCGACTTCCCGCCGGAACGGCCCGGGACCGCCACCATCACGTTGCGGCTGTGGTAATCGCGGTGGGCAAGGACCCTCGGGAGCTCGGCCAGCTGCGCGAGGAACGGCAGGAACAGGTCCTCGATCGCCCGCTCCTCGCTCTCCGGGAGGGCGACCCCGCCGTACTCCCGCACGGCATGCTCGAAGAAGAAGTCGATCTCCTCGGCGAACTTCGGGATGTCGAAGGCGAGGCGGGCGGGCATCGCGTTTCCGTCGAGCGCCCTCGTTCCCTCCCACTGGATTCGGACGAGGATCTCCATGCAGCGCTCGTAATGGGGGAGGAACTCGTCGGGGCCCTTCGCCGCGGCGACCGCCCCTTCGAGCATCAGGTCGCCCGCGTCCTCGAGGAAAAGAAGCCTTGCCTCCGGCACCGCGTGGTGGATCTCCGGAACGGGCACCCCGGCCTTGCGAAGGTATCGATGGACGTTGACGAAGGGGAGCTCGCCGCCGGGAGGGATGTCGTCGGGGTACTCCATGAGAATGAGCGAGGCCATCGCTGCGCCCGGGGCCATCCGGACCCGGTAGTAGCGCCGCGTCGAGGCGTCGCCGGCCAGCGCGGAGATCCCGGCCATCCGGGCCGGCGCGGCAACGAAGGCCGACAGGGCCGCCTCCACCGTCCGCTCGTCCACCATGCGCCTATCGCCTCCCGTCGAGGAATCGGTCCAGCGCTTCCCGGCAGTCGGCCAGGAGTTCCTCGAAGCTCCGGTAGAGCGGGGTTTCTCCCCGGACGCTGTCGCGCAGCTCCACGGTCAGGGGACCGGCGAACCCGGCGTCCCGCAGCGCGTCGAATGCCGGCGCCCATGGGAGCGAGCCGCGGCCCGGGACCAGGTGATCGTCGCGCTCCGCGTGGTTGTCCGACGCGTGGACGTGGATCAGGCGCGGCGCGGCCGCGGCGATCGCGGACGTGACGACGCCCTGGATGTTCGCATGCCCGAGGTCGAGGCAGACGCCGACCCGGTCCGGAGGGTAAAGTCCGACGATGTCGAGGACGACCTCGACCCGGCCCGAAAGGAGCGGCGTGTTCTCCACGGCCAGCCGCGTGTTGGGGGGCAACCGGTCGAGGAGTTCGTTCATCGAGCTCAGGAACGCGGCCCAGCGGCGCGGATACCAGTCGGCGGCGGGGAAACTGGTGTGCACGACGAGGGTGCCGCCGCCGTTGCGGGCGAGCCACGTCCCCGCAGCCGCCGTGGCGGCCACGGATTCCAGCCGGTGGGGCTCGTCCTCCGACGAAAGGGAGTACCAGCGGTCCCTCTTGTACGTGCGCACGTCCGGGTACAGGGGGGCGTGAACGCTCGCCGTGCGGACTCCCCGCCGGGACAGGACGGCTGCGATCCGGTCCGCCGCGCCGGGATCGCGGTACGGGAAGTGGGGCGGCATCGCCCAGATCTCGGCGTTCGCGAAACCGAACCGGGGGAACAGCGACGCGATATAATCGTCGAGGTCGTGGAAGGCGAAGAGATGTGTCGAGAGCGAGGTCTCCATGCGGCGCCCCTTGGATTCCCGCGAAAACATCGGGGATGATAACATATCCGGGCGATCGGGGACGATACGGAGCGGAGGAGTTGCCATTGGATGAGCATGCCGGCGGAACGGCGCGGGGGCGGGGCCGGAGCGGAGCCCGGGCCCGGCGGGCCGCGCGGGTGATTCGCGCGGTCGCGACGGCGCTGGTATTGGCCGTCGCGCCGGCCGCGGCGGCGAAGGACGCGTCGCCCGACGCGGCGTTCAGGGAAGGGTGGTCGCTCCTCGCCGACGAGAAATTCGCCGAGGCCAGGACGCGGTTCGAGCGGATCGATCCCGGAAGCTTCGACCTCGGCGACTACGTACTCCACTTCCGCGGAGCGTGCCTGGCGGGCGAGGGGAACCTCCCGGGCGCATCGGCCGCGCTGGAAGAGCTGCGAAAGGCGTACCCGGATTCCCCCCTCGTTCCTTACCTCGCCCACGAGCTGGCGTACGCCGCGGTGAAGGAGGACGACCTTGCCGCCGCAGGGCGGTATTTCGAGATGTCCCGGGGCTCGGTCTTCGGCAACGGGCGCCGGGCCGCGGCGGGATACATCGCCGCGCGCCTGCTCGAGTACGACAATGTCGCGTCCCGGCCTCCCGAGGCCGCGGAGGACCCCGCAACCCCTCCGGCCGCGGCGGCCTGGGCGCATGTCGACAATTTCGCGGCCCACACGGTCCAGGACGGCGGGATCCGGTCGATGGAGCGGATCTGGAAATGGAAGTCGGACGGCTCCCTCGACCGCCTGGGCCTGCCCGCGGCGTTCTTCGGGAAGCTGGCGAAGGCGCTCGCCATGGCCGGCGAGAACGACAGGGCCAGGGCCGTCTACAGGGAGGTGATCCGGAAGTATCCTCCCGCGGAAGAGTACTTCACGGTCCTGCTGGATTACGCCGAATTCCTCCGGAAGCAGTGGGATACGAGGGAGGCGAAGGCGCTGCTCGCGAAGCACGCGGAGAGCGCCCCGCCCGCCTTCAAGTCCGAGCTCGACTTCCTCTTCGCGCGGGTGGAGTGGAAGGCGGGGCGGAGCACGAACGCCCGCGGGAAATTCCTCGAAATCGCCGATGCCGGCGTCCGCCCCGGCGTCGCGGAGCGGGCGAGGTACCAGGCGGCGTGGATCGCCGAGGAGGACGGGGACTTCGAGGCGGCGGCGGCGGAATTCGGCAGGCTGCGCTCCGCCCAGGACGAGTCGATCCGGCAGGAGGCGACCTTCCGGCATGCGTTCGGCCTCTATCGGCTGAAGCGGTACCCC
>JBLNEU010000007.1:0-7888 GCA_050263015.1 Deltaproteobacteria bacterium
CTTCATCGGGTACCTGATCTCCATCGCGATCTTCTTCCTGTACCAGGCGATCTTCATGGCCAACGCCGGCGGGGCCTGGGACAACGCGAAGAAGCTGGTGGAGACCGAGCTCGCCATGAAGGGGACCGACCTGCACGCCGCCACCGTCGTGGGCGACACGGTGGGCGACCCGTTCAAGGACACCTCGTCGGTGGCCATGAACCCGGTCATCAAGTTCACCACGCTGTTCGGCCTGCTGGCGGTGGAGCTGGCCATCACGATCACGGACAAGGCGATCACGACGGGCCTCGCCGCCGTCTTCTTCCTCGTCTCGGTGGTCTTCGTGTGGCGCTCCTTCTACGGGATGCGGATCCCGATCGAGGAGGAAGTCGCCGCGGGCGCCAAGGCCGAGGCCGCGAAGGGCTGAAGACGGCCCGCGGCGGCAGCTGCTGCATCCGTCCGAATCACGGGGCCCCCGACGAGGGGGCCCTTTTTTTTCCCTGTTGAACGCCGCGGCTCCTTTCGCGAAAATGAGGGTTGGGGGTAACACGATGAAGACCATGGCCGTCCTGGCCGCCCTTTTCGCGGTGGGCGTTTCGCTGTCGCCTGCCTTCGGCGCCGGCGTATCACTGCCGCCCGGCTACTCGGCGGGCGACGCTCTCCCCGTTCCGACGACCGTCGAGGAAGCCCGCGCGCGTCTCCAGTTCGTCAAGGAGCAGTCGGGGCAGGTGGAAGAGTGGGTGGACCATGCGTGGCCCGGGGAGTTCGCCCGGCGGTACCCGAAACTGTCCCACGCGCCCAGGGGACCGAATGAACCGGAGAACGCATACCGGGAGCGCGCGATGCAGAGTCGGCTCGCCGTCAGCGACCTGAAGGGCAGGCTGCGGGCCGAGCGAAAGGAGTGGCTGGAAGAGCAGCGGCAGCTCGTACTCGACCTGGAGATCCGCGAGCCGTTCCCGGTCCGCCTCGGCGTCTACGACGCCGAGCGCGGCGAATTTCCCCTCCTCCTCGGTTTCGGCTGGCCCGCGGGGCTTGCCGTGAAGCTGAAGGTCCCCCAGAGCCGGAGCGACGCCTTCGTCAAGGCGTTCCCCAGCGCCGTTCCGGCGGTGTTCCGGATCAACGAGGCGGGCGAGGCCTATCTCGTGTCCATCGACAAGGAGGCGCTGAAGGCGGACGCGGTCGCCTCGGTCGCGGCGAGGGGACCGTCCCTCATCTGGCAGGGCGCGCACGAGTCGTGGGTGACGGCGGTCTCAATCCGTCCGGACGGAAGCCAGGCGGTCTCGGGCGGGGGGGACGGCGCGCTCTGCGCATGGGAACTGGAGACGGGAAACCGGGCGTGGCGGCTCTCGGACGTGGAGATGGCGCTGTCCGTGGCTTACGGGCCGGACTCCGACGTCCTGGCGACCGGGGGGGCCGATTCGATCCTGCGGGTGCGGGAGGTCAACACGGGCAAGGAGGAGTGGAGGGCCAACGCGTCGGGGATGATATTCGCGGTGGCCTTCAGCCCCGACGGCCGGTTCGTCGCCACCGGGGACGACGGCGGGTCGCTGCGGGTCTGGAACGCGAAATCGGGAAAGGAGGTCGTACGCACCGGCCTCGGCTCGCCGGTCCGCGCAATCGCCTATACCCCGGACGGGAGATCGATCGTCGCGGGAACCGAGGGGAAAGTCGTTGCCATGTGGGAGGTCGTCTCCGGTCGCCAGCTCTGGAGGGAGACGTTCGACGGCCCGGTGTTCTCCGTCGCGGTGAACCCCGCGGGAAACCTCGTCGCGGCGGCAGGCGGCGGGACCGCCGTCCGGGTTCTGCAGGCGGCGGACGGTTCGGAAGTCTGGAGCCGCAAGGCCGACGGCGACGTGCGCTCGGCGCGGTTCGACCCCTCGGGACGTTTCCTGGCGTACGGCGGGTCCGGCTACCTGGCCCGGGTCGTCCTCGCGGAGACCGGCGAGCCGATGTGGGCGGCATCGATCGGCAGCCCGGTCCGCGCCCTCGCCTTCGGCCCGCAGGGGTTGAAGCTTCTCGTGGGATCCGCCGACTTCGGGGTCCGGCTGTTCGCCGTGGACGAGGGGAACCGGATCCACGCCGCGTTCAGTTCCTACGGCAAGGTCTACCTGGAGCGGGACGAGACGTCGCGCCTCATCCGGTAGACCGCGTCCCTACTTCAGGGCCTCCGGGTTGATCTCGACCTTGGCCGTCTTGCCCCACTCCGCGAGGTAAGCCTCGGTCATCTGGGCCTTCTTGCGCTCCGCGAGAGCGCCGATGATCGACGCCTTCTTCGCCTCCCACGCCTTGGCATCGGCTTCCTGCTCGCCGGCGAAAGCGATGGCGACGAAGCGCGGCCCCGCGGCGAGCGCCGTGGGCGCGACGGGAGATTTGGCCGTGAGGGCCATCAGCTCCCGCCGGACGTCGCCCGCCGCCGCGACGGGCCCGGGCGGAGCGTCGGACACCGGCGAAAAGAACGCGGTCGTCGACACGGGCAGCCCCGCCTGCCTCGCATTCCTCTGAAGGTCGTCCGCGCTCCTGGCTCCGGCCAGGACCTTCGCGAGCGCCGCCTGGGCCGCGGCCCGCCTCTTGTCCTTGAGCACGGCGGCCTTGACCGCCTCCCGGACGTCGGCCAGGGGCGGAAGGCGCGAGTCCTCCTTCGCCGTCACCTGGAACAGGTAATGGACGTCCCCGATCGTCTTGACCGGCCCGATCTCCTTCGCGGGCATCAGGAGCGCCTCCTGGACCACGGCGGCGGGGATCTCCCCGCCCTTGCCGGCGCTTGCCCAGCCCGTTTCGGCGGGGACGACCCCGAACGGCGCGCATGCCGTCTTGAGGTCCTTCGATTCCGACGCCTTGCCGTGCGCCTGGTACGCCTTGATGACCGCCGCGTCCTTCCCCTTCTCCCTCTTGAGGAGCGCCGCGACCCGGTCGCGGACCTGAGCCAGCGGCACGGTTTCCGGGAACCGGATCTGGTTCACCCGCGCGATCAGGTAGCCCCCCTTGACCTCGATCGGCCCGATCGCCTGGTCGACGGGGGCCGAGAAGACGGCGTCGGCGATCTCGGGACGCAGATCCTTTCGCGCCGCCCAGACGGCCCCGGGTTTCCCCGCGCCGTGCTTTTTCGCCGCCGCCTCGAATTCGGCCTTCCCCTTGCCCGCCTCCGCAAGGATCGCCTCGGCCTTCCGCAGGGCGGCATCCCTGTCCCTGCCCGCGGCCGGCACGAGAACCTGCGCGACGAGGCGCGACTCGTCGGTGCGGAACTTGTCCGGGTTCCCCTCGTAGAAGGAGCGGATCTCGTCCTCCGCCGGCTCCGGTCCCCTGGCGAAGAAGTCCGGGTCGAACCGCGCGATCAGGAGCTTGACGCGCGCCGGGACCCTCAGGCTCTCCTTCGACTGGTCGTAACGGGCCGCGATCTCCGCGTCCGTCGCCGACTCGGACACCCTGATCTTCTCGGGGTCGGCCGTGACGACAAGGAGTCGGATCTTGCGGGAGGTGAGATCGTAGAGGTCCCGCGCCTCGACCTCCGAGACCCGGGCCGACGCCGCGATGATCCCCTCCATCTTCCTGAGAGTGATCTCGTCGCGCTTGGCCGTCTCGTACATGGTCGTCGTGACGCGGCTGACTTCCAGCGTCCTGCGGTACTGGGCTTCGCTGAACTGGCCGTTCGCCTGGAAGGCGGGGTTCGAGGCGATGTCGCGCTGGACCTCGACGTCCGTGGCCGTGAGCCCGAGCTTGCGGGCCTCGGCGAGGAGGAGGGCCTGCTTGATCAGGGTGTTGAGGGCCTGTTCCCTGATCTTGAGCGCCTTCGCCATCTCCGGGGTGAAGGCGTTGCCGTAGACGTCGCGGTACGCCTTCTCCAGGCCGGCCGCCGCCTCCGCGAGATCGGAGGTCGTGATCTCCTCCTTGCCGATCCGGGCCGCCCACGTCCGGTCGTTCTCGGTGTAGGATCCCACCCCCCAGATGACGAAGGTGAGGGCGATGAACGTGAGGATGATCTTGATGGCCCACGAGCCTGCGTTGCGGCGAAGGACGTCGAGCATGGCGCCTGACTCTCCCGTATGCGTCGATGGTTGCGAACGAAACATATCATGTTAAATCGTCGGGCCCGGCGAATTCAACGTTATTCCGCGACGGGCGCGGCTAAACCCCGGGGGCGGGCCTTCCGATACGTTCCATGCGGGACGCGACCGGCGATCGTTTGCATTGGGCAGGGTGCCTTGCTAAGATACGGGATTGGCCGGCGGCAAGTCCAACGCGTCGGGACCTCCGGAGGATGGGGATGATCTTCAACAGGATTCTCGGCCTGTTCTCGAACGACCTGGCGATCGACCTGGGGACGGCGAACACCCTCGTCTACCTGAAGGGCGAGGGGATCATCTGCTCCGAGCCGTCGGCGGTCGTGATCCACCGGGACAGCCGGGGCGCGAAGAAGGTCCTGGCCGTGGGGATCGAGGCCAAGCGGATGATCGGACGCACGCCCGGCAACATCGTCGCCATCCGGCCGATCAAGGACGGGGTCATCGCGGACTTCGAGGTGACCGAGGCCATGCTCCGCTATTTCATCCGGAAGGCGCACAAGCGCAATTCCCTGGTCCGCCCCCGGATCATCATCTGCGTCCCCTACGGGTGCACCGAGGTGGAGAGGCGCGCCGTCCGGGAGTCCGCCCAGAGCGCCGGAGCGCGGGAGGTCTACCTCATCGAGGAGCCGCTCGCGGCCGCCATCGGGGCGTGCCTGCCCATCACCGAGCCGTCGGGAAACATGATCGTCGACATCGGCGGGGGGACGACCGAGGTCGCGGTCATCTCCCTGGGGGGGATCGTCAAGAGCTTCTCCGTGCGCGTGGCGGGCGACAAGATGGACGAGGCGATCATCCAGTACACGAAGCGGAAGTACAACCTCCTGATCGGCGAGCCGACCGCCGAATACATCAAGGTCACCATCGGCAACGCGTTTCCGGGCTACTCGGAGACGCTCGAGGTCAAGGGGCTCGACATGGTGTCGGGCGTCCCCAAGGCGCTCACCTTTCACGCGGACGAGATCCGCGAGGCCCTCTCCGAGCCGGTCCGCGTCATCGTCGACGCGGTCAAGGGCGTATTCGAGGAGACCCCGCCCGAGCTCGCGGGCGACATCTACGACAGGGGAATCGTGCTTGCGGGCGGCGGGGCCCTGCTGCGCGGCCTCGACGTGCTCATCCGCGAGGAGACGGGGCTTCCCGTGACGGTCGCCGAAGATCCCCTGTCCTGCGTCGTCCTGGGGTCCGGAAAGGCCCTGGACGAGCTGGACCTGCTGCGGCAGGTCGCGCTCCGCTAGCCGGCCTCCCCGGGGGGGAATCGAAGCAGGCCTTCGCCGTCGATGGTAACCTTCCTCAAGAAATGGTGGCGCCTTCTCGCGGCCGTCGTATTGATGATCGCCGTCACGCAGCTTTTCCTTCGCCCCCCGGCCGCCCTCAGGAGCTTCGGCCCGATGGGCGGCGTCGCCGCCGTCGCCTTCCGCCCGGTCTACGCAAGCATCGATTTCGCGCGCCACGGCCTGGGCTCGCTCTGGGGCGGGTACGTCGCCCTGACCGGCGTGGCCCGCGAGAACGAGCGGCTGCGCCGGGAGATCGCGGCCCTCCGCGAGACGATCCAGGCGAACCGGGAGGAAATGTTCGAGAACAGGCGGCTCAAGGAGCTGCTCCGTTTCTCCGAGACGGTCGCGAGGCCCACCATCGGCGCCCGCGTCGTCGGTCACGACGTTTCCCCATGGTTCCAGGGCCTCTTCATCGACGTCGGGGCGGAGGCCGGCGTCGAGCCGGGGATGGCCGTCGTCGCGCCCGGGGGCGGCATCGGGCGCATCTACAAGGTCTACCGGGGCCTCTCCGAGGTCATCCTCCTCACGGACGGCCGCTTCGCCGCCGACGTGACCATCGAGCGCAGCCGCGTCCGGGCGATCGCCGAGGGGGCGGGAGGAGGCGTTTGCTCCCTCAAGTACGTCTCGCCGACCCATGACGTGGTGGCAGGAGATCGCGTGCTCTTCTCGGGCTTCGACGGGAGCATGCCCAAGGGGACCGTTCTCGGCACGGTGGTCAGCGCGCAGCGTCCCCGCGAGGGGCTCTTCCAGCACATCCGGGTCGTGAGCGCGGTGGATTTCCTGGCGGTCGAGGAGGTCCTGGTCGTCCTGGCCAGGCCCTCGATCCCCTTCCGGGCGGAAAGGCCTTGAGGCAGCTGCTGGTCCTGCTGGCGGCCTCCTTCGCGGGCACCTCGCTGTCCGTCTGGTGGCTCTCCGGATTCGTCCCGTGGTTCCTCCTGCCGGACTTCTCGTTCCTGGCCATCGTGTTCGCCGGACTGTTCATTCCCGGCCCGCTCGGGCTGCTCGCGGCCGTCCCGCCGGCGCTGTTCCGCGAGTTGACGGTTTCGGCCCCGCCGTGGGCGGTGTTCCTTTCCTCCATGTCCCTCTACTTCCTGGCCCGCGAGGTCAGCCTGCGCCTGTTCATACGCGCCGAGTCGTTCATCCTCTCGACGACGGCGGTGCTCCTCCTCCTCGAGTCGGTTTCCATGGTGATCCTCTCCCTCCTCGTCGGCAGCCGCCCCTTCTCCGCGCTATGGGTGGCCAAGGAGGGAATCCGCGTCGCCTGGACGTCCCTCATCGCCGTACCGCTGTTCATGGACCTGTCGGGGCGGTGGCAGCGGGTCACGGAATGACCGAGAACATCCGGCAGCGGGAGCAGGACCCGGGGATCGTCCTGCGGATCCGGCTCCTGGCCTGGATCGGCCTGGGCGTCTTCGCCCTCCTCGTCGTCCGCCTCTACTGGCTCCAGGTCGTTCAGCACGAGCGCTTCCGGAATCTCGCCGAGAACAACCGCCTCCGGATCCGGCCCGTCCGCGCCCCGCGTGGCGTCATCCTGGACCGGAAGGGGAGGCCGATCGCGGAGACCCAGCCCTCCTTCGACCTCATCTGCTCTCCCGTGGACGTGTCGGACCTCGAGGGGGAGATCCGCCTCCTCGCCGAGGTGGTCGAGTTCGAGCCGGACGAGGTCCGGGACCGGATCCTGGCGTCGAAGAACGACAACCCGTACAGCGCCGTCACCGTGGCGCGGGACCTCAAGTTCGAGCAGGTGTCGGTGATCGAATTCAACCGGGAAACCCTTCACGGCTTCGCGATCCAGGTCGAGGCGAAGCGCAGCTACCCCTACGGTCCCGAGTTCGCCCATGTGCTCGGTTACGTGGGGGAGGCGAACGACCAGGAACTCGGCGCGCGGCGGGACGAGGGTCTCGTCATGGGTGACATCGTCGGGAAGTACGGACTGGAAGGGCAGCTGGACGGGATCATCCGCGGGATCAACGGCGGCCGCTACGTGGAGGTCGACGCCGCCGGGCGCGACAAGCGCCTCGTGACGGAGGTCCCGCCGGTCTCGGGCACGACGGTGCACACCGCTCTCGACGTGGACCTTCAGAAGGCCGCGGTGGAGGCGATGGCGGACAAGGCCGGGGCCGTCATCGCGATGAGCCCGAAGACAGGCGACGTCTACGCCTTCGTGTCCGTCCCCGCCTTCGACCCCAACTCCTTCTCGCGGGGGATCCGGAGAGGCGAGTGGCAGGCGCTCCTGGCGGACCGGCTCAAGCCGCTGTCGAGCAAGGGGCTCCAGGGCACGTACGCTCCCGGCTCCACCGTGAAGCCGTTCCTCGCCCTCGCGGCGCTCGAGACCGGGATGCAGGAACCGTCGAAGACGGTCAGCTGCGGGGGCTCGCTCACCTTCGGGAACAAGACGTTCCGGTGCTGGAAGGAGAAGGGGCACGGGCCGGTCGAGATGCACAGGGCCATCGTGCAGTCGTGCGACGTCTATTTCTACCGGCTCGGCCTGAAGCTCGGCCCCGATCCCGTCGCGACCGTCGAGCGCGGTGCGGGGCTGGGGACCATCACGGGGATCGACCTGCCCGGCGAGCGGAA
>JBLNEU010000008.1:0-2601 GCA_050263015.1 Deltaproteobacteria bacterium
TGTTTTCGGAATGCGCATCGCACCTCGGGCGCCGTCCGCAAGGTGATACCGGTTGAAGCGTTTATCATATAATAGGCGGAATTCGACCTCCAGCCCGTGCATGACGCCGTCCCCGGAAAACGGTTGGCGCCGGAAGGCCGGGTCTTTGCCGCGGCGATTCCGCGGAGGCGGCACGGAAGGGCGTGAAACGTGAAGGCGTCGGTCATCGTCCCCACATACAATCGGCCGGAAGAGCTGATCCTCGCTCTCAAGAGCCTCGCCCGCCAGGGCCGCCTTCCGGACGAGGTGGTCGTGGCCGATGACGGAAGCGGCGAAAAGACCCGCCGGGCCGTCGAGGAGTTCGCCCGATCGCCGGGGTGTCCATTCCCGGTCATCCACGCCTGGCAGGAGGACCGGGGATTCCGCAAGCCGATGATCCTCAACGAGGCCGTGCGGCGGTCGTCGGGCGACTACCTCGTCTTCATCGACGGCGACTGCATCGCCGATCCGCGGTTCCTCGCCTCCCATCTCTCGTTCGCCGAGCCGCGCGCGATCCTCGGCGGGAAGCGCGTGGAGCTCGGGCGGGCCCTCTCGGCACGCGCGCTTGAAAGGGGGGAGCCGTCTCCCGGGACCTTGCCGGGCCTCCTGTGGGACTCGATGGTCGGCGACACGAGGAAGGTCGAGGAGGCGGTAAGGATTGCATCACCCGTCCTCAGGAAGTTCCTCCATCGCGACCGGATCTCCGACAACGGCATCTGGGGATGCAACTTCAGCATCCCGCGCGCGCTGTTCTACTCGATCAACGGCTGCGACGAGGAGTTCACGGACGGATCCATCGAGGACAACGATCTGGGGATCCGGGTCTTGAACGGCGGCGGGCGAATCCGGTCGGTCCGCGCCCTGGCGATCGTCTTCCACCTTTGGCACGCCGCGACGTGGGGTTTCGGCAGCGAGAAATACCTGCAGAACCGCCGGATCCTCGAGCGCCGAATCGCTTTGAAGGAAACCCGGTGCGTGCGCGGGATCGTCGACTTCTCCTCCGGCGCGACGGCGGAGCCGGCCGGACGATGAAGATCCTCTTCGTCGACAACGCCGGCCTGGTCGGGGGAGCCGAAGAGCACCTCATGGACCTCTCGGCCTGGCTCACCGGCAACGGCGTGGAAACCGTCTTCGTCGCCCGCGAGGAGGGGTTCTTCCGGGAGGCACTCACCCGGAGGGGATTCGCGCACCACCCCTCCAGCCGGGAGTGGCCGCGGAAGGCGCTCTCCCTGCTCCAGCTCGCCCGGGCGATCATCCGGGAGAAGCCGGACGTCCTCTCGGTGAACAGGGAGCACGACCTGCTGCCCGCCTACGTCGCCCTCGGAATGGCCCGACCCTTCCTCCCGCGGCTGCCCCGGACGGTCGCCGTCTTCCACACCCCCACGGGGAGGCGCCACGACGTCCTGGCGCGGTACGATGGGATCGTCTGCACTTCCCGGTTCACCGCCGACGCCTTCATTCGGGCGAACCGGTCGATCCGGAACCGGGTTGCGGTGATCCGCTACGGGATCCGGATTCCCGACGTCGACCCGGAGCCGAAGCTGCGCCGGGACCGCTCCCGGAAGTTCTTCTCGGACCGCGGATTCCCGATCATCGGAATGGTCGGCGAGCTCTGGAAAAACCAGGAGGAGCTCGTCGAAGTGGCACGGCCGATCGTTCGCGAATTTCCCGGCCTCACGGTGGCGGTCGTGGGCGGCGGGTATCCGAGCCAGTTCGAGTCGCTGCGGGAAAAGATCCGCCTGGCCGGGCTGGAGCGGAACTTCGTCCTCACCGGGCGCCAGGGTCGGGAACGCATCCCCGACATCTTCCACGATTTCGATCTCTCCGTGTCCACCCACCGGAACGAGGGATTCGGGATTGTGCACATCGAGTCGCTGGCGTGCCTCACGCCGGTGGTGGCCTACAACACGGGTGGGTACGTCGAGATGCTCCGGGAGGGCGGGGGGATCCTCGTCGACGGCGGGGCCGGGGAACTTGCCTCGGCCGTGGTCGGTCTGCTCGGCGACGACGGGCGACGGGAAGCCCTCGCCCGGGAGGGCCGGCGGATCGTGGAGGAGAAATTCTCCGTCTCCCGGATGGGGGAGGACCATCTCGGGTACTACCGGGCGATCGCGGGCGGGGGCAAGGGATGACGGTTCCGGGGCCGGCTGAGCGGGAGGCGCTCGAACGGCGGATCGCCGCACACCTCGGGGCCCTCGACGAGGTGCGCGCCGCCCGGGATCGGGATCCGTCCTTGCCGCGCGTGACGGTGATCACGCCGTCGTTCAACCAGGGGCGCTTCATCGAGCGGACGATTCGCTCCGTGCTGAACCAGGGTTGGGGCAACCTGGAGTACTTCGTCGTCGACGGGGCGTCCACCGACGGGACGGCGGAGACGATCGGAAAGTACGCGCCGTACCTGTCCTGGTGGGTGAGCGAGCCCGACCGGGGGCAGACCGAGGCGCTCGGCAAGGGGCTCGTGCGGGCGACGGGAAAATACGTCACCTGGGTCTGCTCGGACGATGTGCTCATGCCGGGAGCTCTCGAGGCGATGGTCGGCGCCCTCGAGTCGCGGCCGGACGCCGGTATCGTCTACGGCAAGGT
>JBLNEU010000009.1:0-2727 GCA_050263015.1 Deltaproteobacteria bacterium
GAGCGACAGCCCGCGGAGCCACGGCAGCCGGCTGTCCGCTTCCCATTTCTCCAGGAACGCCGGGAGAATCTCGATCCACAGCACGACCACGTAGGCCATGATGCACATGGCCACTTCGAGCAGGATGGAGTTCCTGTTCCAGTTCCACAGGAGCGGCACCTTCCAGATGTTCCAGTACCGCCCCACGTCGATGACGATGGAGGCTCCTGCAAGCGTGTATCCCAGCGCGCTCGTCAGGATCGCCGGGCGTATGAGGGGATGGTACTTCCCCTTGTTCAGGACATAGCACAGAAGCGCCACCGCGTATCCCCCGCAGGCCAGGGCCGTCCCGGACACGACGTCGTAGGCGATCCATATGCCCCAGGGGTACAGGTCGTTCAGTGCCGTGGTGGGCCCCAGGCCGGAGACGAACCGCCATGCGATGATCAGCAGGCCGAGGACGAAGACCGCGGAAGCGACGAGGAATGTCCCGGTCAGGATGGGCCCCCCGACGGGGCGGGTATGGGTGTTCATTCTTCACCCTCCTCTTCGCCGGACGGCTTCTTCCGGTTGCGGTAGATCACGACCCCCAGGGCGCCGTAGAGGACCACGGGGGCGATGAATCCCCTGTAGATGGCGTGCTGCAGGGTTTCGGAGAGCTCCGGGACGGGCTTGTCCCCGAGATCGGGCAGGCCGAGCTTTTCGAACGGGATCCCCGCGGCGGACAGGTAGAGCACCTGGGTTCCTCCCCCGTCCGTTTCCCCGTAGACCTTCGGATAGTACCGGCCGGGTTCGGCGGCCAGGCGTCCCCTGGCGTCGGCCTTGAGGTCCTCGAGACCCCCGAAGATCACGGCCTCGCGCGGACATGCCTCGACGCAGGCGGGGAGCTTCCCCTCCGCGAGGCGATTGCGGCACATCTCGCACTTGACGATCTTGGGGAAGGGGGTGTTCCACTCGTACTTCGGAATGTTGAAGGGGCAGGCGATCTGACAGTAGCGGCACCCCACGCACTTGGCGGGGTCGTAGGACACGACTCCTTTCCTGCCCTTCTTGAAGGCGCCGATCATGCAGACCGAGGCGCAGGCCGGGTCCACGCAGTGCATGCACTGCGCTTTCATGTAGGAGAACCTGTTCCCCTCCCGGTACAGCTTGATCACGTTCATCGTGAACGCGGAAAGATCGTCCGGGGCGTCGTAGATCGCCCCCAACTTCGCGTCGGTTTCCGGAGGCAGGTTGTTGGCCTCCCTGCACTTCACCATGCAGGCCTTGCAGCCGATGCACCGGGTCGCGTCGTACAGCATGCCGACGGCGTCCGCCGGTGGCGTTTTCCGTTCCCGGGCAAGCGCCTTCGAAACCCCCGTCACGCTCGTCGCTGCCGCGGCCGCCAATCCCTTGCGCACGGTTCGCCGGGTGACGGACATGTCACTCCTCCCCTTTCTCTTCCCCTGCGTCTTTTCCCAGCTTCCTTGCCGCCATGACGCCCGCTCCCGCCAGCGCTCCCGCCACGAGGCCGGCGACTCCCACCGCCGCGGGGCTCACCCCGCTCTCGCCGCTGTAGATCGGGGCGAAGGTGTCGGGCGGGGTCGGGCGGTCGATCTCGACCGTCGCGTGCAGCGGCATGCGGAACCCCATCGCCTTCTCCGTGCAGCCGACGCAGGGGTGCCCGATCCCGACGGGCCAAGCCCCGACGACCTCGGCGAAATGCTGCTGCGAACAGTTGGCGTAGGTCTTCGGCCCCTTGCAGCCGGTCTTGTACAGGCAGTAGCCGAGGCGGTGGTTCTCGTCGCCGAACGTCCCGGCGAAACGGCCCGCGTCGAAGTGCGCCCGCCGGGGGCAGTCCTCGTGGATCGTCCTCGCGTAGGCGAATTTCGGCCTGCCGAGGGCGTCCAGCGCCGGAAGCGTCCCGAACGTGACGTACTGCAGGACCGTGCCCAGGAAGTTGTAGGGATTGGCCGGGCACCCCGGAAGGGGGACCACCGTCCTTCCTCTCAGGTACGGGGCATAGTTCGCGTTTTTCAGCAGCTGGGGGACTCCGGTCGCGCCGGTGGGATTGGGGTCGGCGGACGCGACGCCTCCCCAGGACGCGCAGGAGCCGATCGCGATGATCGCGCCCGCCTTGTCGACGGCCTCGGTGACGATCTCGACGGCCGTTCTCCCGCCGATTTTGCAGTAGGCGCCGTTCTCCTTCTCGGGGATGGCGCCCTCGATTACGCACACGTACTTGCCGGCGTTCTTCTTCATGGCGGCGCGCAGCGCGTCCTCCGCCTGGACTCCCGCCGCGGCGAAGAGGGTTTCGTGGTAGTCCAGGGAGACCAGGTCGAGGATCAGCTCCGCCGCCGCGGGATGGGAGGTCCGCAGCAGGGATTCCGTGCACCCCGTGCACTCCTGGAAGTGGAGCCAGATGACCGAAGGGCGCGTTTGGAGGCTCGCGGCCTCCGCGAACCTCACGGCTGTCCATGCCGGAAGGCCGGCCGCGGCGGCGGCGATCGTGCACACCCTCAGGAAGTCCCGCCGGCTGACGCCCCGCTTTTCCAGGCGGTTCACCAAGGAATCGTTCTCCTCCTTTTCCATCGGCCCGTACCTCCTCGTGTTCTTCGCATCACTGCGCCGCGGCTAGTCCGCTTTGCGATATTCCTCCGACGCGACCGTCCCGGAAGCCCCGCCGCGCTTGACGAGGATCACGGGACGCCGGGTCGTCGCCGCCACTTCTTCCGCGACGCTTCCCCAGAACAGCCTCGAGAGTCCCTT
>JBLNEU010000010.1:0-2534 GCA_050263015.1 Deltaproteobacteria bacterium
GATGGAGCGGTTGATCGCTTCGGCGGTGATTTCCCGGCCGCCGAGCCTCTCGAGCCCTTCCTTCAATTCCCGGAGCTCGTTGGCGTAAAAGACGCCGCCGACCTCGTCCTTGAAGTTCTGAGGCGCATCGAAGTAGCGGACGTACTTATCCTTGAACAGGATCTGCCAGATCCCGCTCATGTTCCGGATGACGTCGCAGATGGAGGGGAACATCATGCCGTCGACGAAGTCGAGCCTGCCGGTGATCGCCAGCTCGAGGGTCGAGCGGGGGATGCGGCAGATGTAGCTCTGGTAGTAGGCGTCGCCGTGGATCACCTCCATGTCGGCGCCGCCCCCCAGGATGCCGAGCGGCAGCATGCCCGCGGCGTGGATGATCTCGCGGGGGACGTAGACCGGCATGTACCCGATCACCTTGCTCCCCGGCCGCGCGGCCTTCCATTCGCGCGCCCTGGTGAAATTCAGGTCGTCGAAGAGTTCCTGGCAGAAAGCGACGATTTCCTTGACGGATTTACGGTTCATGCGCGGCTCTTGGGACCCGGCATCAGGCTCTCCACCAGTTCTTCGGACCAGGGGATGCCCCTGGCCAGCCCCTGGCGCAGCTTGACGAAGTCGATTTCGCGTCCGGTCTCCTTGGTTCCCTCGTTGAAGGCGCGGAAGCCGGCGCGGGCTTCGTTCATCATGTTCAGCGCCAGCCAGGCGCGGGAATTCTCCTTGTTGCGGTTCCAGGCATCGAGCTTCGGCTTGCGCAGCTCTTCGAGGCTCTTCGTCATGCACTCCGGGAACGTCTCCAGCAGCTTGGCGCACAACTCCTCGACCTTCCGGTCGAGCAGGGAGAGGTCGATCTCGCCGCCCTTGATCAGGGCGAGCCCTTCCTTGTAGGCGTCGCCGGTCTTGAACTCGCCGAGAACGATCCGGCCGTGCTCGTCGAGCATCCGGTCGGTGATCACCGTCGGGTTCGGGACGAGCCGGCCCGCCACCTTGAGGGCGGGAACCAGGTCGGAGAGGATGCCGAGACGGGCGGCCTTGTGGGCCGAGAACGGTTCGCACAGGGTGCCGGAGATCATGGCCTGCTCGCAGCCGATCATCACCGGCAGGAAGTCGGTGGCGCCGCCGATGGCCGCCGAGCCGTGCTTGGGGCCGGCCTGCCCGAAGTTGGCGAGGTCCTGGGCGATCGTGAAATCGCAGGCCATGCCGATTTCCTGGCCCCCTCCGATGCGCATGCCGTTGACCCGGCAGATCACCGGCTTGTCGCACCCGAGGATGGACGAAACCATGTCGTTGAACAGGCGCATGTACTGGCGATATTCCTGCGGGTTCCCGGCGTAATACTCGGCGTATTCCTTCGTGTTGCCGCCGGTGCAGAACGCCTTGTCGCCCACGGCGGTGAAGACCACGGCGTTGACCTCGCGGTCGATGGAGGCCCGGCGAAAGGCGAGGATGAGGGCTTTGACCATATCCGTCGTATAGGAGTTGTACTGCCGGGGATTGTTGATGACGATCCAGGCATTGTAGAGTCCCTCCGCAGCGGAACCGTCGCGCCGCCGGGCGGGGCGCTTTTCATAGCGGACCATGCCGTCGCAGAGGCCCTCGACCTCTTTGTCGATCAGGTTGTGGTCGATCAGCCTGGAAGGCGCGGTCTTGGCGATGATCTCGTCCGCAGTGGCCATGGCTCCCCCTCTTCCCTCAAATGATGTAAAAAGGTACTACAATACCATTTAAGCTGTCAAGGAATACTTTCCGGCCCGGATTCCGGCCCGGAAGCTTCCGACGCTACGGAACCGACTTGACGAGAGCCAACCGCTGAGAGGGGGCGAAACCGCGCGCATGCAGGAATCGCCGCAGGTCGAAATTCTCCGGCGATACCTGGACCAGGACGGATTCGACCTGGAGAGTCGAAAGGTTGAGCAGCAGCTGGGAGAGGAGGGCATGGCCGACGCCGGAACCCGCGTGGGCGGGGTGGACGCCGATCGTGTCGATCCCCGCGGTTTTTTCGACCTTGCCGAATTCTCCGAAATCCACGCGGGCCATGACGAACCCGGCGACGATGCCGGCATCCTCGGCGACGAGGGAGACCCGGATCCCGGATTCGGTCAGCATTTCACGGAACTTGGCACCGTAATAGGCGGAGCGGTCAAGGCCCGTGAGCTTGCCGTCGATGCGGACGACCGCCGCGAGGTCTTCCTCCTTGAGGGAGCGGACAAGCACCCGGTCGCGGGACAGCATTTCGTAGTAGTTCCCGCCGGCGCCGTTATGCACCTGCCCCCTTCCGTCCCGTTTCACCGATCGTACTTCCGCGATCTCCTCCCGGAGCGGCGAAGTGTCGCGCTCAATGATCTGGCAGGGCGCCAGAAGGAACCCCGCGGAGGAGAAGAAACGGACCATATCGCGGTTCGCCCAATCGACCTGGGTCCTTAACGTACCGATTGATTTCCTCATCATCTCCCGTTCGATTCCGGCGATCACCGCCTTTCCGATGCCCCTTCCCCGGGCGGCCGGGTCGACGCCGACGACATCCAGAACCGCGACCGCGTCCT
>JBLNEU010000011.1:0-2525 GCA_050263015.1 Deltaproteobacteria bacterium
GGGCCCTCTCGGCGCCCGCGCCGGAGCGGGGACTGAATCGCCGCGGGGGAGAAGGGATGCCCGGGAAAGACGGTCCCGGGGCAGCCGGGGGACCGGGGGGAGACGGAACGGCGGCGGGAGCGCTCGTTTCCGGGACCGGCGGACTCGCGGCGTTGTCGAGTGGCGGCGCCATGGGCGGCATTTCGGGAGATGCGGCAGCCGGATCGGGCCCCGGCGCGGGAGAAGGCGGCGCGACCTCCTCCGCGGCCGTCGTCCCGACCAGGCATGCCAGCATCAAGATCGCCGTGCAGCACCGGATATTCATCGTTTCCTCCCTGGGACGCTATTGGCCGAGCGGACTCCGGCGCGGCGGCCGGGGATAGCCGCTCCTGCCGCCGTCGGTGGATACCGGCGGCTGCGGCGCAGGCGGCTGCACGACCGCGGGCGCTGGGGGCTGGGCCGCCGGGATGTTCACGTTCGGCGGCGAGGATGCCGCCTTCGGGATTCCCTGGACCTGCGGGGCCGGGATACCCGGCGCGATCTCCCTCCGGGGGGAGCTCGCGGGCTGCGCCGGGATGCCGGGCACGATTTCAGTCCGAAGCGAACCCGCCGGCTGCCCCTTCGGCCCGCCCGCGTATAGGGGCAGGAGAAACTCCTTCCCGTCGGCGGCGAGAGCAAGCCCGTCCGTCTGGACCTCCTTGACCGCGAACCCCGGAATCGAATCGCCGGGTCCCACTTCCCAACGATCCTGGCGCCCCGCGCCGGTGCTCACCACGAGGCCCTTCCTCATCTCTCCCTGCAGGAGAATGCCGACAAGCGAGAACCGGGCCAGCTCGGCCTGGTAGTTCCGCTGAGCGCTCACGGCGGCATTCTCGTGGAACGGCTGCCTGTCCGGACGGAAGAGCGGCTTGTTGGCGATCACGGCGACATGAACGGACAAGTCGCCGTCGCGCGACATGTTGTCGGCTGCGGCCTCGGGGCGCGCGGCCGGCGCGATTCCCGCCGCCGGGGGGTCGGCCGGCCCTTCGGACGCGGTCCACGCGTTGTACGTTTCCCAGCCGAAGAACGACGCCGCGGCCGCGAGGACAAGGATGACGAGCGCGGGCCGTCTCACCGCGTCCCTCCACCCGCGGTCTCGTCCGCGACCGCGTCCGTCACTCCGGCCACGACGACCGTCGTCGTGAGGACCTCGCGGCGGTTGCCGAGCGCCGCGGCGTAGACGCCGGAGTTCACCGAGAGCTTCCTGACCCGGAGGAGGAGCCGGTGGCGCTGGACCTGCGCCAGCAGCTCCGCGAGTCCCTCGGTCGTGGTCTGGAGATCGACCTGCACCGCGACCTCGGAATAGGGCCCCTTCGGCACGGGCGGCAGCGTGCGGGTGGACATGAGGCGCGTGTCGGCGCGCCCGATCCACGGCTTGATGATTCCCTGGAGAGCCGCGGAGGCCGCCGAGGGGCTGTCTCCCGGCAGAAGTCCCTCCTTGGCGCCTGCCAGCCGGCTCGCCGCGTTATCGAGCGCCTCCTCCACCGCCCCGCTCCCCTGGGCGACGGCCAAATAGCGGGAAACGGTGGCCCGCCGCGCCGGGATGGCGGCGCGCGCCTTCCGGTACTGGTCGATCTGCACGAAAACGACCCACCGCGCGAACACGAAGACGACAAGGGCCGCGGCGCCGACCGCCAGCATGATCCGTTCCCTGGGCGAAAGCGCTTTGATCTTCGCGAGTAGGAAGGACGCGGCGCTCATCGGCCTCCTCCGGGCCCGGGCGCCTGTGGGGGCGGCGGGACGTATTCGGCCCGGATCTGGAACCGGTCCTGGTTGTCTCCCTGCCGGATGACGGGCGCGGCGAACTCGACGCCCCGGAAACGCCCGTCGCGGGTCAGCAGCGGGAAGATCTCGCTCGCGGAAGCGGAAAAGCCGTCCAGCTCGACCTTCCTGTTCTCGACCCGCAAGGCCGTGAGCCAGGTGCCGGAGGGCAGGCGCTCGGTCAGCGTCCGGAGGATCTCGATCGGCTCCCCGCGGCCCGCGCCCGACTCCACCAGGACGGCGGCCTTCTCGTCCATGTCCCTCAGCTTGTCGAGATCGCCCTGGACCCGCGCCACGGTCGGCTGCAGGGCGGCGATCCGCGCGTCCAGGCCGCGCATCTCCGCGCGCGCCTTCCACGCGACCGTGGCCGGCCATGCGAGGGCCAGCAGAAGGGCCGCGCCGCCGAGAACCGCGGCGGCCGCGCCGGCCCACGGGAACCCGGTTTCCGCCCCCGCGGGCGCCAGGAGGTCCACCGTGCGCTCCGCGGAGGCCGCTCCGAACGCGCCCAGGGCCTCCCAGGGATCCCGGTGCCCCTCGCCGAAGGACAGCGCCTTGCGGGCGTTCTCCTCGAACCTGTCGTTCACCTGCCATTCGACGCCATCACTCCCGGCATGGAGAGACTTCTCCCCGAGCCACGCCGCGGGAGCGAGAATCTCGACGGCGACGCCGGATCCTCCCCCCGGGGGCACGGCCGTGTCCGGAAGTCCCTCTTCCAAGAGCGCGGCCGCCAGCGAAGCCATGGCGTC
>JBLNEU010000012.1:0-7280 GCA_050263015.1 Deltaproteobacteria bacterium
AACGTAGAGCGCCGCTCTCCGGCGCTTCCCGGCGGCCGCGACGATGTCCTCCCCGGCGAGAAGGCCGGTGACCGTAACCGTTTGCCCCATCAGCCGGTTTCGGACTGGAAGATGCGCGAAACGCGCCCCCGCCCTGCCCGAAAACTCCGCGAGGAACCGGGCCACGAGCCGCTTCGGGGAGAGCCCGCTGACCACCGTCCCCCCCGCCTTCGCTCTCGCCCACCGCTTTGCGCGGAACAGGGCCCGCTCGCCGTCCAGGAACTGCCGGACGAGCCCCACCCCGTTTTCGATCTGGGCGAACGAGCCGTAGCCGCGGCGCCCCGGGAACCGCCTCCCCGCAAGCAGGTAATATTCGTCCGCGGCCATGGCAAACGGCTCCCCGGCGTCTGGCGTCGCCTCGCGCCGGAACCGGTCGAGGAACGCGAGCGTCTCCCGGGCTTCCTCCGCCGTCACGGCGCGAAGGACCGGCAAGCCGCGGCGGTGCGCCGTAAGTCCCACGGGAACGACCGCCACCGTGGCGAGGCCCGGCCGCAGCCCCGCCAGGTCGGCAAGCGTCCTGCGAAGCTCGGCGCCGTCGTTGACTCCGGGGCAGACGACGATCTGGCCGTGAAGCGTGATCCCCGCCGCGACCAGGCGCCGCATCACGTCCATCACGTCGGCGGCGGCCGGGTTGCCCAGCATCCGGCGCCGCAGCCCGGAGTCCGTCGTGTGGATGGACACGTACAGCGGGGAGAGCCGGTACCGGACGATCCGCGCCACCTCTTCCGGCGTCGCGTCCGAAAGGGTGACGTACTGGCCGTGCAGGAAGGAGAGGCGGACGTCCTCGTCCTTGACGTAAAGCGTGCGCCGCAATCCGGGCGGGAGCTGGTGGACGAAGCAGAAGATGCACTTGTTGCGGCAACGGCGCACGCGCACCGGCTCGGGGAAGATCCCCAGCGGCGCGCGCCCGGTGCGAAAGTCCGCCTCGCGCTCGCCGCCCCCCGCCTTCGTCCACCGCAGCCGGAATCGCGGCCGGGCGGTCAGGAAATGGAGGTCGAGCAGGTCGCCGACCGGCTCCCCCGAGACGGCCAGGATCCGGTCTCCGGCGGCGATCCCCGCCCGTTCGGCGGGACTCCCCCTGGCGACCGCTTCGACCGCCACCCCGCGGGACGCGGCGCTATGCACGGGACAGTCTGCCGATCCCGGCGATGAGGTACTGGATTCCGGAGAGCGCGGTCGTCGCCGCGCACAGGATGATGACGGCCTCCGTCGCCACCGTCTCGACGCCCGGCCGGACGGCATCCAGGGCGCCGGGGAAGGCGCGGACGGAGAGGAAGTAGAGGACGGTCGCGATCTGCATCACCGTGTTCGCCTTGCTGACGGCCGTGACCCGGATCCCCTCGGTCCCGATGAGGATGAGGATCAGGAAGCTCCCCGCGAGGATGAAGATGTCTCGGCTGATGACGAGCACGGTCAGCCAGACGGGGATCACGTTGACGATCGCGAGGACGATGAACGACATCGCCATCAGGAGCTTGTCGGCGACCGGGTCGAGATAGAAGCCGACCACGGTCCGCTGCTTCAGCCACCGGGCGAGCACGCCGTCGAGGGAGTCGCTGATGCCGCAGACGGCGAACACGAGCAGGGCGAGGCGGAACCGGCCGGCGATGAGCAGGTAGGCGACCACGGGGACCAGGAGCACCCGCAGCGCCGTCAGGCCGTTCGCGATGTTGATCAGGCGGGCCTGGTCGAACCGCTCTTTTCGGAGAGCCGCTCGCATATTTTCCCTTCGGCCGCCGAGAGAAGCGCGGCGATCCCGTCGCCGGTCGCGGCCGAGATCCGCACAGCGCCCGGCGGGCACGGCCCGCCGCCGGTCCCCACGTCCGACTTGTTGACCGCCACGATCGTCGGCTTCCCGCCGTAGCCGAGCTCCGACAGGATGCCGTCGACCGACGCGAGATTCCGCTCCATCTCCTCCCCGCTGCCGTCCACGACGTGCACGAGAAGGTCGGCCTCGCCGATCCCCTCCAGGGTCGCGAGAAACGCCTCCCGGAGCTCCGCGGGCAGATCGTGGATGAACCCGACCGTGTCCACGGCGATCGACTCGAGACCTCCGGGAAGCCGCATCCTGCGGGCCGTCGGGTCGAGCGTCGCGAAGAGCTGGTCCGCGACGAAGACGTCCGCCCCGGTCAGCCGGTTGAACAGGGTCGATTTCCCCGCGTTCGTGTAGCCGACGATGGCGACGACCGGGAACCCGACCTCGCGGCGCCGCTTGTAATGGAGCGACCGGGTCCGCCGGACCGTTTCGAGCTCCCGCGCGATCTGGCGCAGCTGCGCGCGGATCCTGCGGCGGTCCTCCTCGAGCTTCTTCTCGCCCGGCCCCCGGGTCCCGATCCCTCCTCCGAGCCGGGACAGCTCCCTGCGCCCTCCCGCGAGGCGGCCCAGCCGGAACGAGAGCTGGGCCATCTCCACCTGGAGCTTCCCCTCGCGGCTGCGCGCCCGCCGGGCGAAGATGTCGAGGATCACCTCGCGGCGGTCGAGAACCTTCACATCGAGCTCCCGCTCGAGGTTCGTCTGCTGTTTCGGCCGCAGCAGGTTCTGGAACACGACGAGGTCGACGCCGTTTTCCGCGACCTTTTCCTTCAGCTGCCGGACGGCGCCCGCGCCGATCACGGTCGCCGGGCTTTCCGCGGCGATCAGGTGGGTCGCGCTCCCCGCGACGATCCCGCCCGCCGCCTCGACGAGACTGCCCAGCTCCGCCACGAGGTCGGGCTGCGGGCCTCCGGCGTCCGCGGGAGCGGACGGCGCGCGGCGCTTCCGCCGCGCCCAGACGAGCCACGCCTTCTCTGCCGTCTTTCCCCGGACCTCCATCAGTGCAGCCGCAGGACGTCGTACCCGAACCGCCCTTTGAGCTCCCGGGCGAGCTCCAGCGACGGCGCGACCCCGAGCCGCTCCGGCAGCGCCAGGACCGCCTCGTAATCGCCCTCCCGGACCAGGTGAAGGAACGCCTTCTTGTCGCCCCGGTGACGGTCGATCGTCCTGCGGAGCTCGCGCACGTCCTCGGCCGTCATCCGGTCCGAGCGGACGGTGAAATGGACGGCGCGCGCGAGCCGCTCCCGGATGTGCTCCATGCGGAAGATCTCCTCGGCGATCACCTTCGAGGAGGTCTCGTCGGCATCCACGCGCCCGACCAGGAAGATCGGCTCCTCCGACGCGAGAGTCTCCCGGCTCTCCCGGTACGCCTCGGGGAACACGACGACCTCGACGATTCCTTCGAGGTCCTCGAGCGTGACGATGGCCATCTTCTCCCCGCGCTTGGTCGTCTTCTCCTTGACGGCGCTGACGATCCCGCCGACCTTGACCTCGGCGCCGGCTTTCAACGTCCCGATCCGCGACGAGGACGCGTTCGCGTACAGCGACATCTCCGCGCCGAATTCGTCGAGCGGGTGCCCCGTGATGTAGAAGCCGAGCGCCTCCCTCTCGTTGGCAAGGCGCTCGCGCCGCGTCCAGGCCGGCGCCTCCGGCTCCCGGCCGGCGGGTCTTGCGGGCGGCGCCGCGCCCGTCCCCTCTCCGAAGAGGGAGAACTGCCCCGATTCCCGCCGCCGCACGGCCTCCTGCGCGTCCTCCACGAGCGAGGGCAACCGCCCGAAAAGACGGCCGCGGTCGGGATCGAGCGAATCGAGCGCCCCCGCCTTGACGAGGCACTCGACCGCGCGCCTGTTCACCTTCCGGAGATCGACCCGGGACAGGAAATCCGCCGCCGAGGAGAACGGCTCCTCTCCCTTCGCCTCCCGGATCGCCTCGATGGCCGCGGCGCCCACGCCCTTGATCGCCGAGAGCCCGAAGCGGATGGCGGTCGCCGCCGGCGCCCCTGGCGCGGACATCCCGGCCCCGCGCCCGGCGGCGCCGGGCCGCGAGGCGGAGGGACAGAACGCGAACCTGGATTCGTTCACGTCCGGCGGCAGGATCGGGATCCCCTTCTCGCGGCAGTGCGCGATGTACCGGATGATCTTGGCCGTGTCGCCGGACTCCGACGTCATCAGCGCGCAGAAATATTCCACGGGATAATGCCGCTTGAGGTACGCCGTCTCGTAGGCCACCAGGGCGTAGGCGGCGCTGTGCGACTTGTTGAACCCGTACTCGCCGAACTGGGCCATGAGATCGAAGATGGACGCCGCCTTGGCCGCCGGGATCCCGGTCGCGGCCGCGCCCGAGAGGAACCGCTCCTTCTGCTTCTCCATCAGCGCCGCGTCCTTTTTCCCCATTGCCTTCCGGAGGACGTCGGCCTCCCCGAGCGAGAAGCCGGCGAGCGCAACGGCGATCCGCATCACCTGCTCCTGGTAGACGATGACGCCGTACGTGTCCTTGAGGATCTGCTCGAGCTGCGGCAGCGGATAGGCGATCGACTTGCGCCCGTGCCGCCGCGCGATGAAGTCCTCGACCATGCCGCTCTGGAGAGGCCCCGGGCGGTACAGGGCCACCGCGTCGATCAGGTGGGTGAACCGGTCCGGCTTGAGCCGCTCGAGCAGGTCCGTGAAGCCCCCGCTCTCGCACTGGAACACACCCGCCGTGTCGCCCCCCGCCAGCATCGCGTACGTCTCCGCGTCGTCCAGGGGGAGCGTCTCGAGGTCCACCCGCGTCCCCCGGTGCTCCCGGATGAGCGCCAGCGCGTCGTGGATCGCGGTGAGCGTCCGCAGGCCCAGGAAGTCGAACTTGACGAGACCGACCTTCTCGATGTGCTTCATCGAGAACTGGGTCGTGATGTCGCCGTTGGAGTTCCGGTAGAGCGGAACGTATTCCGTGATGGGCCGGTTCGCGATCACGACGCCGGCCGCATGAGTGGACGCGTGCCGCGACAGCCCCTCGATCGCCCGGGCGAAATCGAACAGCTCGCCGACCTTCGGGGTTTCCCGGATCATCTCGGCCAGGCGGGGCTCGACGGAGAGCGCCTTTTCGATGGTCATCCCGAGGTCGGGAGGGATCAGCTTGGCGATCCGGTCGACCTCCGCGTACGGCATCTCGAGGACGCGCCCCACGTCCCGGACCGCCGCCCGCGCCTTCATCGTCCCGAACGTGATGATCTGCGCCACGTTTTCCTTGCCGTACCGGTCCTCGACGTAGCGGATGACCTCGTCCCGGCGGTCCTTGCAGAAGTCGCAGTCGATGTCGGGAAGACTGATCCGCTCGGGGTTCAGGAACCGCTCGAAAAGCAGGTCGTACGGGATCGGGTCGACCTCCGTGATCCGCAAGGCGTAGGCGACGAGGCTCCCCGCCGCGCTCCCGCGCCCGGGGCCCACCGGGATCGACCGGTCCTTGGCGAACTTGATGAAGTCCCAGACGATGAGGAAGTATCCCGAGAAGCCGGTCTTCTCGATCACGGACAGCTCGTAGTCGAGCCGCTTCCTGTACTGGCTGTCCGCCGCCCCGGAGAGCTTCGAGCCGCGCGCCCGCATCTCGTCGAACCGCCGTTGCAGCCCCTCGACGCTCAAGGCCCGCAAATACCGCTCCGACGTCAGCCCGTCCGGCACGCGGAACTCGGGGATCTTGTTGACGCCCAGATCGAGCCCCACGCAGCATCTCTCGGCGATGGCCAGGGTGTTCCGGATCGCCTCCGGCGCGACGTGCCCGAACTCGCGCTCGAACTCGTCGGCGGACTTGACGTAGAACTGGTCGGACTCGAACCGCATCCGCCCCTCGGTCCCGATCGTCTTCCCCGTCTGCAGGCAGAGCAGGATGTCGTGGACCCTGGCGTCGCCCCGCTCGAGGTAGTGGCAGTCGTTGGTGGCGACGAGCGGCGTCCCGGTGCGCCGCGCCAGCGCGATCAGCCCCTCGTTCGCCCGCTCCTGTTCTTTCAGCCCGTTGGCCTGGATCTCGATGAAGAAGCGGCCGTCCGCGAAGATGTCCCTGTATTCCGCGACCCGCTCGGCAGCGCGGTCCGGCCCCTCCTGCGCGAGGATCGAGGGGATCTCGCCCTGCAGGCACGCCGAGGTGGCGATGAGCCCTTTTGCGTGCTCCCGCAGGATCTCCTTGTCCACCCGCGGCCTGTAGTAGAACCCCTCGACGTGCGCGCGGGAGACCAGCCGGATGAGGTTCTGGTACCCCTCCGCCGACTCGGCCAGGAGGATGAGGTGGTACGCCCGGTCGTTGGCCTGTCCGGGCGTGCGGTCGAGGCGCGACCCGGGAGCCACGTAGACCTCGGAGCCGATGATCGGCTTGATCCCCGCCTGCTTCGCCTTCTCGTAGAAGTCGACGGTGCCGATCATCCCGCCGTGGTCGGTCAGCGCGACCGCGGGCATCTTCATCTCCGCGATCTTGCGGACGAGATCCTTGATCTTGATGGTCCCGTCGAGGAGACTGTACTGGGAATGCAGGTGCAGGTGGACGAACTCGCTCACGCGGACGCTACTCCCACTCGATCGTGCTCGGGGGCTTCGACGAGATGTCGTAGACCACCCTGTTGATCCCCTTGACCTCGTTGATGATCCGCGTCGCGACCCGCTGGAGCACGTCGTACGGGAGGCGCACCCAGTCCGCGGTCATCCCGTCCTGGCTGTGCACGGCCCGCAGCGCCGCCACGTTCTCGTAGGTGCGCTCGTCGCCCATGACGCCGACGGTCTTGATCGGCAGGAGGACCGCGAACGACTGCCAGATCGACTCGTACAGCCCGGCGCGCCGGATCTCGTCGATGACGATCGCATCGGCCTCCTGGAGGATCGCCACTCGCCCGGCGGTCACCGGACCGATGATCCGCACGGCGAGCCCCGGCCCCGGGAACGGCTGGCGCTCGAGGATGTGGTCCGGCACGGACAGCTCGCGCCCCAGCTCGCGGACCTCGTCCTTGAACAGCTCGCGCAGCGGTTCCACGAGCTTGAGGTGCATCGTCTCGGGAAGGCCGCCCACGTTGTGGTGCGACTTGATCATGGCCGACGGCCCCTTGAAGGAGACGCTCTCGATCACGTCCGGATAGAGGGTCCCCTGGCCCAGGTGGGTGACCCCGGGAATCTTCCGCGCCGCCTCCTCGAAGACGCGGATGAAGAGCTCCCCGATGATCTTGCGTTTTCTCTCCGGGTCCTCGACGTCCGCGAGATCCCGGATGAAGCGCTCGGACGCGTCGACGTATTCGAGGTGCAGGCCGATCCCTTCCCGGAACGTCTCGATCACTTCCCGCGCCTCGTCCTTGCGGAGCAACCCGTTGTTGACGAAGATGCACGTCAGCCGCTCCCCCAGCGCGCGGTGCAGCAGGACGGCGGCGACGGAGGAGTCCACGCCGCCCGAGAGCCCGAGGACGACCTGTCCGTCCC
>JBLNEU010000013.1:0-9409 GCA_050263015.1 Deltaproteobacteria bacterium
GGCCGCCGAGGAACGCGGGAAGGCGAAGGCGGAGTACCGCGGGGCAGGCGATCAGGCCGCGTTCGAGGTGACGCGGGCCTACCTGTCCGTCGACGAGGCGACTCGCCGCGCCGAAATCGCCCGGGCCGCGCTTGCCGCGGCGGAAGAGGGGTCGCGCCTCGTGAAGGCGCGCTATGAGAACCAGCGGGCCCGGATGATCGACCTGCTCGACGCGCAGGGCGCCCTCGACGCCGCCCGCGCGGATCTCGTCGCGTCGGAGAACGACGTCCGGCGGGCGCGGGCCGACCTCGAGTACGCCTCCGGGACGCTCCTGTCCTGGGCGCTGCCGCAGGAGAAGGCGGCGCCGGCGGGGGGCGCGAACCGATGAAAGGGGTTCCGGCAATGACGACAAGGGAATGCCGCGCGTCCGGCCGGGTCGGCCGGGCGACGTTGGCGGCGGCCATTTTCGTCTCGGCGGCGTTGCCGCTGGCGGGGTGCGGCGAAAAGGGAAAGCACGGCGGGGCGGCGGATCGCCCGGCGGTGGCGGAGGTGGAAACGGTCGTCGTGGCCTCGTCCCCCCGGGAGAAGTTCGCGGAGGCGGTCGGGACGGTCAGGGCCGTCAGCGTCGCCGCCGTGGCCTCCCAGGTGATGGGCCGCGTGACGTCGGTCCTCGTGGCCGAGGGGAGCGCGGTCGAAAAGGGAGCGGTCCTGGCGACGATCGACGACGAGGCGATCAGGGCGCAGCTCGCCGCGGCGGAAGGGGCGCACGCCGAGGCCGAGGCGGTCCGCGCGGAGGCCGAGCGCGCCGTGGCGCAGGCGGAGGCGGGAAAGGCGCTGGCCGAGAAGACGTTCGAGCGCTTCCGGACGCTGCACGAGCAGAAGGTCGTCACGGGGCAGGAGTTCGACGAGGTCGAGGCCCGCAGGACCGTGGCGGCGAAGGATCACGAGCGGGCCCTGGAGCGGCGCGCCCAGGCGCACGCCCGGGTCGCCCAGGCGAAGGCCGGGGCGGACGGGGCGCGGACCGCGCTGTCCCGCACGAAGCTCACGGCGCCTTTTTCCGGGATCGTGACGGAGAAGAAGATCGACGCGGGGTCGATGGCCGTGCCAGGCGTGCCCGTCGTGACGATCGAGGACGCGAGGCGCTACCGGATCGAGGCGTCGGTGCCGGAGACGCTCCTCCCGCTCCTCAAGGTCGGCACCCGGGTCGAGGTCGTCCTCGACTCGGACCCGGGGAAGACGATCCCCGCCGCGATCTCCGAGGTGGTGCCGCTCGTGGACCCGTCGACGCGGACGTTCACGGCCAAGGCGGACATCCGGGGGCGGGGGCTGCGCACGGGGCTCTACGGCCGGATCCGGATCCCGGCGGGACATCGAACGGTCCTCGCGGTGCCGAAGCGGGCGCTCTCACGGGCCGGGGGGTACGAGGGGCTCTTCGTGGTGACGCCGGACAACACGGCGCGCCTCGTCCTCGTGACGACGGGCGATGCGTACGGCGACGACTTGGAGATCCTGTCCGGGATCGAGCCGGGCGCGCGGGTCGCCGTCTCCCAGGTCGAGCGCCTCGTCGACGGAGCGCGGGTGGAGCTGCGCCGGTGAGCGAGCCCGGACGCGGGATCGCCGGCCGGATCGCGGCGGCCTTCATCGGGTCCCGGCTGACGCCGCTCATCGTCCTGGCGTCGGTTCTCCTCGGAGCGGGCGCGGTCCTCCTCCTTCCCCGGGAGGAGGAGCCGCAGATCGTCGTCCCGATGATCGACGTGTTCGTCGAGATGCCGGGATCGTCCGCGCGCGAGGTCGAGCAGCGCGTCACGAAGCCGATGGAGAAGCTCCTCTGGGAGATTCCCGGGGTCGAGTACATCTACTCGACCTCCTCCCCGGGGCAGTCGATGGCGATCGTGCGGTTCAAGGTGGGGGAGGACGAGGAAAAGAGCATCGTCCGCCTCAACCAGAAGATGTTCGCCAATTTCGATCTCATCCCTCCGGGCGCGAGCCAGCCCCTGGTCAAGCCCCGCTCGATCGACGACGTCCCCATCCTTGCTCTCACCCTCGACAGCGCGCGGTACGACCATTTCGCGCTCCGCCGGGTCGCGGCCCGGCTTGCCGACCAGATCAAGCAGATCCCCGACGTCTCGGAGGTGAAGGTCATCGGAGGCCGGCGCCGGCAGGTGCAGGTGGCGCTCGACCCGGCCCGGATGGCGTCCCGGGGCGTGGCCCCGGCGGCCCTCGTCCCGGTGCTCTCTCAGGCGAACCGGCAGCTCCAGTCCGGGAGCTTCTCCTCGGGGAACCGGGAGTTCCTGGTGGAGACGGGAGGATTCCTGAACACCGCCGACGACGTGGGGCGGGTCGTCGTCGGGGCCTCGGGCGGCCGGCCGGTCTACCTGCGCGACGTGGCGGCGATCTCGGACGGCCCGGAGGAGCCCGCCGACTACGTTCTCTTCGGGTCGGGGCCGGCGGGGCCGGGGCGGGCGACCGGGGTCACCTCCGCCGTGACGATCTCGGTGGCCAAGCGCAAGGCGACCAACGCCATCGCGATCGCCGACAGGGTGATCGCAAAGGTGGAGACGCTCCGCGGCAGGATGATCCCGGGCGAGATGCGTCTCACCGTCACCCGGAACTACGGCGAGACGGCGGCGGAGAAGTCGAACGAGCTTCTCCTCCACATGCTGATCGCCATCGTGTCCGTGTCGATTCTCATCGGGATCGCCCTGGGGATGCGGGAGTCGGGGATCGTGGCCGTCGCCATTCCCGTGACCCTCGCGCTCACGCTGGCCGTGTTCTACCTGACCGGCTACACGCTCAACCGGGTGACCCTGTTCGCGCTCATCTTTTCCATCGGGATCCTGGTGGACGACGCGATCGTCGTCGTGGAGAACATCGTCCGCCACATCCGCCTCCCGGGGAACCGGGGCCGGCCGGTGGCCGACGTGGCCGTCGAGGCGGTGGACGAAGTGGGCAACCCGACGATCCTCGCCACGCTGACCGTGATCGCCGCGATCCTGCCGATGGCGTTCGTGCGCGGGCTCATGGGTCCCTACATGCGGCCGATCCCGGTCGGGGCGACGGCGGCGATGATCTTCTCGCTCCTCGTCGCGTTCATCGTCACTCCCTGGGCGAGCGTCCGGCTCCTTTCCCGCAAGGCGGAAGGCGCGCACGCCGCGGAAGGGTGGACGACGCGCGCGTACCGGAAGGTGATGGACCGGCTCCTCCACGTCCCGGCGTTCCGCTACGGGTTCCTTCTCCTCGTCGTCGTTCTCCTCCTGGGGGCGATGTCGCTCTTCTACTTCAAGCTCGTCAAGGTCAAGATGCTCCCCTTCGACAACAAGAGCGAGTTCCAGGTCGTGATCGACCTGCCGGAGGGATCGACCCTCGAGGAGACCGCCGCCGCGACGCGGGCGATCGGCGACGCCGTGTCGCGGGTCCCGGAAGTGGAGAATTACCAGATGTACGTGGGGACGTCCTCTCCCTACAACTTCAACGGCCTCGTGCGGCACTACTTCCTGCGGCGCGGGGCGAACGTGGCCGACATCCAGGTGAACCTCGTCGCGAAGGGGGAGCGCAACGCCCAGAGCCACGACATCGCCAGGCGCGTCCGTCCGGCCGTCGATGCCGTGGCGGCAAGGTACCGGGCCCGGGTCAAGGTCGCCGAGGTGCCGCCCGGACCGCCGGTCCTCCAGACGCTGGTCGCCGAGGTGTACGGGCCGGACTACCGCGAGCAGATCGAAGTGGCCCGGCGTGTCCGGGGCATCCTCGAGAACACCCCGGGCGTCGTCGACGTCGACTGGTACGTCGAGGACGACCAGCCGAAATACCGCTTCGCCGTGGACCAGGTGAAGGCGGCGCTGAACGGCGTCTCGGCTTCGCTGGCGGCGGCGACGCTGCGCCTGGCCGTGGACGGGATGGAAAGCGGGCTGCTTCACGAGCCGCTGGAAAAGGAGGACGTTCCGATCGTGCTGCGTCTCGACCGGGCCCGGCGGTCGAAGGTCGAGAATCTCCGGCAGCTCAGGGTCGCGGGCCGGCAGGGGAACCTCGTGCCGCTCGGGGAGATCGTCCGGGTGGAGGAGGAGACCGCGGAGAAGAGCATCTACCACAAGAACCTGATGCCCGTCGTGTACGTGACGGCCGACGTCGCCGGCGCGGTGGAGAGCCCGGTCTACGCGATCCTGTCGATCAACAGGGCCCTCGACAACCTGGCGCTCCCCGGCGGCTACCGGATGGAGCGGTACGTGGCGAGCCAGCCGGGAACGGACGCGAAGGTCGCGATGAAGTGGGACGGGGAGTGGCACATCACCTACGAGGTCTTCCGGGACCTGGGACTCGCCTTCGCCGCCGTCCTCGTGCTCATCTATATCCTCGTCGTGGGCTGGTTCCAATCGTTCCGGACGCCCGTCGCGATCATGGCCGCGATCCCCTTTTCACTCGTCGGGATCCTGCCGGCGCACGGCCTGATGGGGGCGTTCTTCACGGCCACCTCGATGATCGGGTTCATCGCCGGCGCGGGGATCTTGGTGCGCATCTCGATCATCCTGGTCGACTTCGTGGAGCTGCGCGTCAAGCAGGGGATGCCGCTGGACCAGGCGGTGATCGACGCCGGAGCGGTTCGGTTCCGGCCGATGCTTCTGACCGCCGCCGCCGTCATCGTCGGGGCGTCGGTGATCCTGTTCGACCCGATCTTCCAGGGGCTGGCGATCTCGCTCATGGCCGGGGAGGTGGCGTCGCTTCTCCTGTCGCGGATGACCGTCCCGATCCTGTTCTACCTCAGTGAAAGCATGAAGCACGCGCACCGCCCGCGGTTCCCCGAAGACGCTGCCGGCTGAGAACGGGGCCTTAGCCGTCGGCGCGCCCGTCCGGGTTTTTTCGGGAACCGAAGCCTTTGCCGGCGTGTCTGTTCGGCAGGGGCGTCCTCCGCCGCGGAGGACATCGTTCCGCAATCAAATTCCGCGAAAAGTCTCGGGTCCCGGTCGGCGACCGGCACGCGTACGAGGAGGACCGATGAGTCTGGCCAGCTTCCGCACCCAGTACAGAAAGTTCCGGACACTCACGTCGAAATTCTTCAGCTACTGGTTCTTCATCGTCTTCGCCACCGTGGGCGTCGGCGTCGCCGTCGTGGAGCGTTTCACCGGCATCCTCGGCGCCGCGCACCTGGAGACGCTGACGATCCTCATCCTCACGTACGCCATTCTCGTCTACATCGTGACGGAGCGGGCCAAGGTGCTGGACGACATCCACGACCGGACGGGAAAATCGACGGTGCTCGTATACCCGACCCGCGACGCGGTCTACCTCAATATCCCCCTGATCATCGCGAGGACGGCGGCCAACGGCCAGGGGCGCCGGCGCATCTTCCACGCCGCGCTGCACGGCGCGTCGGGGAGGCGCATCGCGAAGCCGAGCCCGGGGGAGCCCATGTTCGAGCTGTTCGAGCGCGAGATCGACAAGTGCGCCGCGTCGGCGGGACCGGGAATGTGGCACGTCTACGAGATATTCAACATCCCGGACGAGGAGCGACTCGCCGCCGTCGAGGGGCTTCTCGAGAGGAGAAAGGACGGCGAAGGGTACGAGGTCCGGGCGTTCATCCAGTCGGCCGGATTTCCACACCTGTCGCCGCTCGTCATCGGCGATGAGGATCTGCTCATCGGCCTGGACGATCCCCGCTACTACCGGTCGGGCGCCGCGATGCACCTCCGGGGGCGCGATCCCGTGCGGCTCGCGACCGAGTACTTCTACTCCCTGTGGAACGATCCCCGGCTCCGGGTCCTCAAGACGGAGACGGGCATCGAGCCCGAGGCGATCGATTCGATCCGCGCGGAGCTCCGGGAGGCGGGGCGCGAGATTTCCCGGCAGGCGGTGTGAGACGGGCGCGGAATCGAGACGCCTACTTCGCGGGCGGGGGGAGCTTCTTGAGGTTTTCGATCTGGGTGGTGGTCGTCTTGATGGACTTGGCCGCTTCCGCGTTGGCCGGGTCGTAGGCGAGGATCGACCGCCAGACCGCGACGGCCGCCTCGAGGTTCCCGGTCTGGTACTCCTTCAGCCCCTTCTCCATCAGCGTCGCCGAGAGGTGGTCGACGCTCGCTTTCAGGTCCGCGCGCGAGAAGGAGAGCGCCCTGCCCCGCGTCGCGGGGTGGCCGACGTGGCGGAGGGCGGCCGTCCACCTCTTCCCTGCCTCGTCCGGGGCCCCCTGCCGCAACGCCTCGTCGCCGCTTCTTTTCAGCCCTTCGAGGGCGGCGGCGAAATCCCGGGACACCGCCGGGTTGTCCGGACTCTCCTTCCACGAAAGGGCGAGCTGGTCGAGGGCCTGCTCGTAGTTTCCGTCCCGCAGCGCCGCGGCGCCGGCGGCCTGGGCCTTGTCCGCGGCCGACGTTGCGGCGGCGTGGTGCGCGATCTCCGGGGAGCCGCCGAGCCAGGAGCAGGCCGTCAGGAGGATCGCGGCGGCGAACGCGGCGACTGCGGCGGCGGACCTCACATCTGCACCTCCCTGACGACGACCGCGTCGATCGCCGGCAGGTCCTGGATCATCCGGACGAAGGCGTCGGTCAGTTCCGGCGAAAACTGGGTTCCGCGGAACTTGTAGATCTCCTCGACCGCCTCGGCCACCGAGAGCGCCTTTCTGTAGGGACGGTTCGAGGTCATCGAGTCGAGCGCGTCCGCGAGGGCGATGATCTGCGCGTGGACCGGGATCTCCGAGTCCTTCTTCCCCTCCGGGTATCCCTTCCCGTTGTGCCACTCGTGGTGGGACTGGACGACGGCGATGTAGCGATGGAGGGACGGGGCCATCCTCAGGATGTCCGCCCCGTCGACGGGATGACGCCTCATGATGCTCAGCTCCCGGCTCGAAAGTCCGTGCTCCTTGAGGAGGATGTCGTCCGGGGTCCGGATCTTTCCCACGTCGTGGAAAAGGCACGCCCTCTCCAGGTGCTCGATCTCCTCGCGGGCATACCCGAGGCGCCGGCCCAGCTCGCACGACAGCTGCGCGACGCGGGTGGAGTGCCCGAGGGTGTACGGGTCGCGGGCGTCGATCGCCGCCGCGATGACCCGGACCGTGCTGACGTACGCCTCCTCCAGTTCCTCGGCATAGCGGCTCAGGCGATCCTTCTGGGCGAGGATGGTCCTCGCCATCCGGTTGAGGTTCCGCGTCAGCTCGCCGAGCTCGTCGCCCCCCTTCGCGGGAATCGGGTGAAACTGGTTTCCGGCCGCCAGTTCGTTGACGCCCGAGGAGAGCTTCTCGACCGGGATCGTGATGAAGGAGGCGAGCAGGAACGTTCCGAGGACCGCGAGGACGAGGAAGACGGCCGCCACGGCGACGACCGACCGCCGGATCCCCTTCTGCGCGGCCAGGAGGCTCTCCTTCGAGAGCGCGACGGAGACCGTCCCGACCCGTTTCCCGGCAAAGATGATGGGCGTGTTGAACTCGATCATGTCCCGGCCCCGGCGGGCGACCTCGTCGGCCTCCGTTTCCAGGAAAGTCCCGAGCTGCCCGAGGCGGACGGGCGGAACGTAGGCTTTCCCGCGCTCCTCGACGAGACTGTGGGCGAGGACGTTGTCGGCCGTGTCCCGGATGGAGACGTACTCGATGTCGATGTTGCTGTTCTTCGTTTCCGCGGCCAGGCTGTCCAGGGCGAGCCGGTCTCCCGACAGGAGGGAGTAGCCCGCCGACAGCGCCACGACGCGCGAGATGGAAACGCCGCGCTGCAAAAGATCCTTCCGGATCGACGCGTCCGTGATCTTGGTCACGGACGCGGCCACCGCGATGACGAGGAGGAAGATGAGCGGGAGCAGGAAGCCGATCAGCTTCAGGCGGATTCCGGGAGAATAGCGCCGCCTTTTCCCCTGCTCGATGTCGAGGGCGGATTGATGGATCATAACTCAACGATTATATAGGGAACCCGGACGCGAGCAAACCGCCAATATTTCCGCATCCCGCGGTCGGGCAGCGGAATCCAAACATCCGAGGGGAAGGAGGTGCCGTGACCGACACAGTTTCGGGACAGGCCGCGCGTCCCATCGGGTGGGGGCATGCGGTGCTCAAGGTCCGCGACCTCGCGCGGTCCGAGCGTTTCTATACGGACGTCATCGGATTCCGGGTCGTCGGGAGGCGGACGGGGATGTGCTTCCTCTCGCTCGGACGGTCTCATCACGATCTCGCGCTCTACGAGGCGGGGCCCCGGGCCCTCATGCCGGGCGCCGGCAACCTCGGCGTGGTCCACCTCGCGTTCGCGATGGAGGGGGAGGCGGCGCTCAGGGGATTCTACGCGTATCTCAAGGGAAAGGCGCAGATCCTCGGGGCCGTCGACCACGTCGTCTCGCGCAGCTTCTACATCGCCGACCCGGACGGGTACATCCTCGAATTTTATGCCGATGCGCCGATGGAGGAGTGGGCCGATCTGCCGAATCCGTTCGAGCGCGATCGCCCGTACAACCCCGGTGTCCGCGCTTCCGCCGAGGACGAGGATTTTCCCTAAACTTCCGCGGGGTCGCTGCCGATCAGCAGTCGGGGGAGCATGGTCCGCCCCCGCGGCGGCCGGCTTTCGCGTCGAATGGGGCGCCCCCCCGGGGCGTCGAACCTGCGTGATCTTCGCGGGCGCGCTTCGCGACGACGCGATGGCCGGTGCGGGCTCATCCGGAAATAAGGAGGCAGGAACGATGAAACGCAAAGGTGGAGCGATCCTGGGCCCGGCGCTCGGCGCCGTCCTGTACCTGGTGGCCGGGGCGGCCCCGGCGGTCTCCGGGGTCAACGTGAACGTCAACATCGGACCTCCCGCGGTGGTGGTCGCCGAGCCGCCCGAGATGGTCGTGGTTCCCCAGTCGATGGTGTATTTCGCGCCCGGCGTGTCCGTCGATCTTCTCTTCTTCGAGGGGTTCTGGTGGACTCCGAAGGAGGGCCGCTGGTTCCGCGCCCGGGGGTACGACGGCCCCTGGACGATCGTGGGCCCGCGCCACGTTCCCCGCGAGATCGTCCATCTGCCTCCGGGCTACCGGGGCGCCTACGGCCGGGGCAACCACATCCCTTACGGCCAGCTGAAGAAGCATTGGCGGCACCGGGAGATCGAGCGCCGCGAGCGCCGCGGCGAGTGGAAGCACCGGAAGGAAGCCCGCAAGGAGGCGCGCAAGGAGCGCCGACAGGAGTACAAGGAGCGCGGGAAGGACCATCGCGAACGGGAGCGGGAGCGGGAGCATCGCGGGAACGGCCACGGCCGCGGCCACTGAGCGGCGCGCCGGGAAAAGTTCAGGAACGTCCCTGAACTTTCACTGAACTTTCAGGCGAGACGCTGGAGCACTTCGTTCGAAACGAATAGCAGCGATTCCGGGAGGCGAAGGCGGGATCCGTCCCGAAGCAGCCTCCCGGTGGCGACAAGGTCCTCGACGGGGGCCCGCAGCTCCGGCGGCGGGCCGCCGATCTCTTTTTCGACCCGCGCCGCGTCGACTCCTCCGGTCTCCC
>JBLNEU010000014.1:0-3230 GCA_050263015.1 Deltaproteobacteria bacterium
GGGGATTCTCTCCAACCTCGCCCGGTCGCGCTTCACCTTTCAGGGAGGCGGCGAGACGCTCGAATCCTGAGCCTGATCCGGCCCGCGGGAGCGGCCGATCTCCTCGGCGATGGCGGCGGACAGCGAAGGGGAATGGCCGGTCCAGCGCCGGATCACCTTCCCGTCGGCGGAGAGCAGGAGGACGACGGGCGCCTGCCCGACCTCGTACTTCGCCCGGAACGCGTCCGGGATCGCGGTGAGCGTGACGATCGCGAACTTCGGGGGCTCGGCCTCGGGGCTTTCCGCGCGCGCGGCGGGGTCCAGGGGAGGGACCACGCTCACGCCGTCGCGCGCGAAGAATCGTTCCCGGTCGAAGAGGATGCGGTAGACGCGCAGGGCGCCCGGGGGCAGCGACCCGGAGGCCGCCCGGACGGCTTTCCACGCCTCGGCGCACGGCGGGCACCACGGGAAGTCGAGAACGACGAGCCGCAGCGGCTCGGGCCCCGCCGGAAGGTCCCGGAGCGGGTTCCCGTCGGCGTCGAGGAAAACCGGCTTGTCCGCCGGGAACGGGACCGCTCCCGGCGCAAGCCGGCGTCCCCCGCACCCGGCCGCGAGCGCGACGAGCCCCGAGGCCACGAGGATCCCGGCAACGATCGCCAGGCGCCCATCGCGCCGCGGCGCCCCCTTCCGCCCGCGGGTCAAAAGTTCTTCTGGATCAGCGATACGATGTTGTTCTTGGGATTGACCCCGACCATCTGCCCCTTGATCTGGCCTTCCTTGAACAGGATCAGCGTGGGAATTCCCCTGACGCCGAACTGCGACGCGATGTCGGGGCTTTCGTCCACGTTCACCTTGGCGATCCGGACCTTCCCCTCGAACTCCCGGGCCACCTCTTCGAGGATGGGCGCGATGACCCGGCACGGTCCGCACCAGGGCGCCCAGAAGTCCACCAGCACCGGGGTCGCGCCTGCCTCCACGGTGGCCTTGAAATTGCCGCTGTTCAGCTCCAGGATGTTTCCCGCCATCGTTCCGTTCCTCCGTATTCGTCAACGTCCCCGCTTCTGAAGTTCCTTCTTCACGCACCGGTCCATGACGACCGGGATCCCGGCCGCCTCGAGCCGCGTCCGGGCCTCCTCGCTGACCACGCCCTCCTGCATCCAGAAGAACCGGGCGCCGGCGCGGACCGCCTCATCGGCGATCGGCGGGACGTCCGCGGATTTCCGGAACACATCCACGAGGTCGACCGCCACCGGGATCTCCGAGAGCGACGGGTACGCCTTCTCGCCCAGCACCTCGGCGACGGCAGGGTTCACCGGGATGACCGTGTACCCGCGTTCCTTCAGGTACCGGGCGACCACGTGGCTCGGCCGGTCCGGCTTGTCCGAGAGGCCGACCACGGCGACCGTCCGGGCTTCGGCGAGGATTCTGTCGATGTGCGCGTCCATGGCAAGTCCCCGTGGTAGGAGATGCGTTTCATGCTACCTCGGTTTTTCCCGGAAGGGAAGAATCGGGGTCTCAACCCGTATTTCCCGCCGGGCTGCTGCTGCGGATACCTCCCGACGAACCCCGGCGAGAAGTGCGGGTTCCCCCCCCCCGCGGCCGTCGTTCCCGCGGCCGTCCTTCCTGCGGCCGTCGTTCCTTGACAGTGCGAAGAGAAAGGGTTTATGGTTTTCCGTACTCATTTTTCCGGAGGGGACCTCTCTTGAAGGACGCCATCGCCAGGATGCTGAAGGAGGGGGCGGACCTCCGCCTCCAGATGATCGATTCGATGTCCGCGGACATCGCGGAGGCCGCGAAGGCGATCGCGGACGCGTTCAAGGCGGGGCGGAAGGTCCTCCTCTTCGGGAACGGCGGAAGCGCCGCGGACGCCCAGCACATCGCGGCGGAGTTCATGAACCGGTTCCTGATCGAGCGCCCGCCCCTTCCCGCGATCGCGCTCACCACGGACACCTCGATTCTCACCAGCATCTCGAACGACTACGCGTTCGACGACGTCTTCAGCAAGCAGCTCAAGGCGTTGGGAAGGAAGGGCGACATCGCGATGGGCATCACGACGAGCGGCTCGTCCGCCAACGTGCTCAAGGCGCTGCGCGTCGCGAAGAAGATGGGGATGATCGCCATCGCCCTGACCGGCGACGGCGGGAAGGCGGCGTCGCTGGCCGACATCGCCCTCAGCGTTCCGTCCCGGAGCACCCCCCGCATCCAGGAGGCCCACATCGCCGTGGGGCACATGCTCTGCGAGCTCACCGACGCGATCCTGTTCCGCGAGGTGGGAAAGCGTTGAGGCGGGCGGACGTCGCCCGGCTTCGGCGGACCTCGCTTCGCTCCCGCCGCAGCAAGGTGTCGTTCCGGGGATTCGCGGCGCCCGTGGCCAGGGGGATGTCGTTCTCCCGGTTTCTGGCGGGACTCCCGGGCTATCTCGCCGCGGACGATTTCCGGGCCGTCGTCGACGCGGTCGCGCGGGCCAAGGAGCGCGGCGCGCCCGTCCTTCTCGGCATCGGCGCCCACTTCATCAAGGTCGGGCTCTCCCCGCTCCTCGTCCAGGGAGTTCGCCGGGGCCTCTTCGACGGCATCGCGATGAACGGGGCGGGGGCGATCCACGACGTCGAGTTGGCGCTCGCGGGCAAGACCTCCGAGGACGTCGCGGCGGGGCTGGACGACGGCTCCTTCGGAATGGCGAAGGAGACCGCCCGCTTCATTCACGCGGCCGTCGCGGCGGGCGCGGCGGACGGCCTCGGGTTCGGCGGGGCCGTCGGCCGGGCGATCGCCGCCGCGGCCGCTCCCCACCGGCGCGGGAGCGTCCTCGCCGAAGCGTATCGCCTCGGCGTGCCGGCGACGGTCCACGTCTGCATCGGGGCCGACATCGTCCACATGCACCCCGAGTTCGACGGGGCGGCGACGGGCGAGGCGTCGCTGCGCGACTTCCGCCTTTTCTGCGACCTGGTGTGCAATCTTCGGGACGGGGTCTACCTGAACGTCGGCTCGGCGGTCGTCCTCCCCGAGGTGTTCCTCAAGGCGGTCGCCATCGCCCGGAACCTGGGCGCGCCGCTCTCGCGGATCACGACCGTGAACATGGATTTTCTCCGCCAGTACCGGCCCGACGTGAACGTGGTGGCTCGCCCCACGCGGGCCGGGGGGAAGGGGTACCATCTCATCGGCCCCCACGAGATCCTGTTCCCGCTTCTCATGGCGGCCGTGGCCGAGCGGCTCTGGTAATCGCCGCCCCCCCGGCGGCGCTCCGAACGCTCGCG
>JBLNEU010000015.1:0-4053 GCA_050263015.1 Deltaproteobacteria bacterium
AGGCGGAGAAGTAGGGCGCCGTCCCGTTACTCCGCGTCCCTCGGTTCCAGCCGGTAGGAATCGATCCCGTCCGGGGCGTCAAAGAACACCACCATGAACGGAATCGACTTGCCGGGGGCGATGTCCATGTTGGCGAGCCCGCCCCCGATCGGATTCGACATGGCTTCCTCGATCTTCGCCCTCGCGGCCTTCCGGATGGCATCCCCGGCCAGGACGTTCCCCGCGTAGACGGTCTTCTCGGCGATCTTCGCGCTCCGGGCGTCGAGGAGGGCGGCGTGGATGCGCACGCCGGTCCTGCGCAACCGGCCGTCGTTCGTGACCTGCCCCCTGATGACGAACATCCGTCCCGCCGCTCCGTTGTTCTCGTAGTACCCGACGAGGTTGCCGATCGTGTAGCTGGAGACGGACTTTTCGCCGGCCGGCCACAACGATTCCACCTGCGGTACGAGCCCGCGGAGGACCCTCTGCCCGTCGCTCGTGAAGCCGAGGTAGGCGCCGCCGCCGGCCAGCGCCAAGAAGAGGAGCAGGAGGAGGACGACGGACGGGCGAACGAGCTGGGAGCTTTGACGCCGCTTCAGGGCGGGGCCCTTTCCGGCGGGCCTCTTCCGGGACGCCGGGGGTCTCGCCGGCGTGGCGGTCTCGCGCGGGGGCGGGAAGGACGGAGGCGCGGCGACCGTGCCGCGCGGGGGAGCGGATGCCGCCGTCACCGCGGCCGCGGCTTCGGCTGCCGCCGCGCCCGGCCATCCCCGGCCCGCGGCCGGGTCCGCTCCCGCGTCGCCGCGTTCCGGGCCGGCGGGCTCGCTTCGGATCTCGGCCGACCGCGACGGCGGCTCGGCGGGCGGAGGCGGGGGAGGAACATGCGACGCCGGGGCGCCCGGGGGCGCCGCGAATCGGCCCTCGTCCGCCCCGGAGGCGGGTGCGACGCGCAGGTTGCCGGAGATGTCCAGCGCGGTCTCCTGCGCCCCCTGGTCGTAATCGGACTTCAGGAAGTCGAGGGAGTCGGCCGTCGACATCATGAATTCCGGCGATGCGCCCTTCGCGGCCGGGGCCTGTGGCCCCTCGGGTCCTTCCGGCACGCGCCGCGCCCGGTCCTCGGGAGCCGGCGTTTCCTTTCGGCCGGACGAAGCGAACGTCAGCTCCTCGTCGGTGCGGAAGTCGACCGTCGGGCCGGCGGCGGGCGGCGGCTCCGGGACCGCCGGTTCGTCGGGCGCGCGGCCCCCGGCGTCCGGCGGCGCGGCGTCCGGCTCCTTTCCGGAATCGGCCAACATCTTTTCGAGGTCCGGCTCCGGCCCCGCGGGACCGGCCGGCTCGTCTGCCTGCGGCTCCCGGCTCTCGGGAGCCTCCATCGCCTCCCTGACGATGGACCGGAGATCGAAGCCGTCCGGAGCGAGGGAGGGTTCTTCCCGGCCGGCGGCGTCGGCCTTCATGACCGTGATCGGCTCGCCGCATTTCCGGCACCGGACGCGCGCCCCCCGGCCCGTGATCCGGGATTCGTCCAGCCGGAAACGGGAGTTGCAGGAGCCGCACTCGATGATCATCGACATCCTCCGAAGCGTCCGTTCCCCCCGCGCGGGAGGCCCACTCCGAATATAGTGGATTTCGCCGGGTCTCTCAAGGGCGGCGCGTTCACGACGCGCGCCTCCCGGCTCCCAGCGCGCAAAGAAGGATGCCCGCTTCGTAGAGGATGTAGAGGGGCACGGAAACGATCAGCTGCGAAACAGCGTCCGGCGGCGTGAGCACGGCGGCCAGGAGAAGGACCGACACGGCGGCCACCTTGCGGCCCCGGCGGAGCAGTTCCGGGGAGAGGATTCCGGCCCGCCCCCCGAGGTAGAGAACCAGGGGGAGCTCGAACATGGCTCCGAAGATGAGGAGCATCCGGAGGATGAGGGAGAGGGAATCCTTCATCGACGGCATCGGGACGATGATCGAGCGTCCGAACGACATCAGGAACGAGAAGATCCCGGGGACGGCGACGAAATACGCGAACGTCATCCCTCCCAGGAACGCGATCGTCGACCAGAGGGAGAACGCCAGGACGACCTTGCGCTCCTTCCGGTAGAGGCCGGGCGAGACGAAGCGCCAGATCTGGTAGGACACCACCGGGCTCGCCAGCACGAAGCCCCCGAGAAGGGCGACCTTGAAGTAGGTCAGGAACGCTTCGGTCAGTTCGGTGAAGATGAGGTGCGAGCCGGGCGGGAGCTGGATCAGGAGGGGGCGCAGGAGCGCGCGGTACAGTTCCTCGGACCAGGCGTAGCAGACGGCCGCGCCGATGCCGACGGCGACGAGCGACCGGATGACGCGGCCGCGCAGTTCCTCGAGGTGCTCCGTCAGGGGAAGGCGGGTTTCGGCCGCCTCGCCTTCCGCGGCGGATCCGTTCACGGCGGGATCCTGCTGCCCGGGCGGCGCCGGCGGCGCGGAGTCTCCGGCGTTCATCCCGCGGGCGCCGACGGGGGACCGCCGGGTTCGTCCCGCGGAGCGGACGTTTTTGCGTCCGCCGTCTCGGACGCGGACCGGGCGTCATGGCCCGGGGGAACCGTCCCCTGGGCGGGCCCCGCGCCGGCCGCTCCGGCGTCCTCGCCCCCGCGCTCCAGCGGCGACTGCAGCGCGTCCGGCGTCGTCGCGGCTCCCGTTCCCGCCTGCACCGCGGACTCCCCTTCCTTGACCGCCTCGTCGATCCCCTTGCGAATCTCGTCCGACGCCTTCTTGAACTCCGCGATTCCCTTGCCGAGGCTCTTGGCGAGGTCCGGGAGACGCTTCGGCCCGAAGAAGATGAGGACCACGACGAGGATGATCAGCATCTCCTGGAAGCCGATTCCGAACATGTCACCCACCTGCCTGTTGCTTGATCTTCTTACTATATCCCGGTTCATCGCCCGAATCCATTTTATCCGATCGGATAACCGTCTTATCCGTTCGGATGTCCGCCCGGGGTGCCAAAGCGCGCGGCGCGGCCGGAGATGGCTGATTTCGAAGGGGCGCCGGGGAGGCATGACCTTTGAAGCGACCTGTATCCACTGCCGACAGCGAGATTGCGTCCTGACAAGGAGGAATTGACGTGTTTCTGGGCATCGACGTCGGGTCGATCAGCATGAAATTCGCGCTCTACGTTCCGCCGGGGGCCCCGCCGGTCCCCGATGTCGTCGCGCATGCGGCCGCCGACGCCTCGCCGGTCCCGCTCGCGGACGGCGGGCGCGCCTACGTCCTGTCCTACGACCGCCTCCTGGGGGACCCGGGCCGCCGCGTCCCCGAGCGGCTCCGGGCCTGGCTCGACGTCATCGGCGCGGAGCGAGTCAGGGGAATGGCCCTCACCGGGAAAAGCGGCCGGCAGCTGGCCGCCTCCCTCGGGATCGATTACGAGAACGATTTCCGGTGCCTCGTGAAGGCGGTGAGCGCGGCGCACCCCGACGTGCGGACGATCTTCGAGATGGGCGGGGAGAACGCCAAGGTCGTCCGCCTCGAGAACGCGCCGGGGGGAGGCGCGGTCCGCCCCGCTTCCGCGGGACTCCGCGCTGCCGACGGCCCGACGCTCCGCATCCGCGACTACGACACGAACGGCGACTGCGCGGCGGGCACGGGCTCCTTCATCGACCAGCAGGCGAACCGCCTCAAGCTGGCGGTCGAGGAGATCGGTTCCATGGTGGCGCAGGCGGCGAGCGCCGCCCGGATCGCCGGGCGCTGCTCCGTCTTCGCCAAGAGCGACATGATCCACGCCCAGCAGAAGGGGTACACGCCGGAGGAGATCCTGAAAGGGCTCTGCGAGGCCGTCGCGCGCAACTTCAAGAGCAGCATCAACAAGGGAAAGGACCCCGTCCCGCGGGTCGCGCTCACGGGCGGCCTGTTCGCCAACGAAGGGGTCGTGCTCGCGGTCCGGGACGCGTTCGGCTTCTCTTCGGACGACGTCGTCCTCCCCGCCGGGTTCGCCCACATGGGGGCGATCGGCGCCGCGATGGCGGCCGCCGAGGCGGCGGACAAGGCGGTAACGGTCGTTCCGACCGCGGTTCCCGCCGACGCCGGCGAGGGCGCCGGGGAAGCCAGGGCGTTCCCGGCCTGGCC
>JBLNEU010000016.1:0-8669 GCA_050263015.1 Deltaproteobacteria bacterium
TCCATCAGGTCGGACACCCCGAGCGCCGCGAGCACCCGCCGGGCGTACGATTCCGAACCGTTCGTGAACACGACGCGCCTCCCGGGCAGCCCGGAGAGCATCGCGCCCAGCTCGGGGCGCGGCGGCACGACGTCCGGGACGGGAACGTCGTGCACGTACTCGAGGTAATCGCCGGGGGCGACGTCGTGGTGGTGCATCAGTCCCCGGAGCGTGGTCCCGAAGTCGCGGAGGAAGCCCTGGCGGATGTCCCGCGCCTCGTCCCTCCCGACGCCCAGCTTGTCCTGGACGTACCTCTCGATCCGGGCGTCGACGATCTTCCAGAGAATGACCTCGGGCGGATAGAGCGTGTTGTCGAGGTCGAAGATGAAGAGGGGGCGGGACGGCACGGTTACGAGCCCCCGACGTCCATTGCCGGAATGGCGAGGGACGGCGAACCGACGTTACCGAACCAGCGAAAGTCGGAGCCGGCCTCGGCCACGCGCGCGAGGAGCGCGAGGACGTTCCCGGAGACGGCAAAACCTCGGACCGGCTCCCTCTCCTCGCCCCCGTCGAACCGGATCCCCGCGGCCCCGACGGAGAAGTCCCCGGAGACCGGGTCGGCCGTGTGGATGCCGAGAAACTCCGTGAGCAGGATCCCGCTCCCGACCTCTCTGAGCAACCCGGGAACGTCCCGGCGGCCGGGCGCGATGCGGAGGTTCCCGATCCCCACCGTCGGCGGCTCCTTGGGGCCTCGCCGCCGGCAGCTCGCGGTGGACCCGGTGCCGAGCTTCCTCCCCCAGAAGGAATCGGCGAGGAACATCCGAAGCCCGCCGTTCTCCACGAGGACGTTGCGGCGGGAAGGCGCTCCTTCGCCGTCGAACGCCGCGGCCCCGCTCCCCTGCGCGCACAGCGGGTCGTCGACGATCTCGACCGCCTTCGAGGCGACTGCCTGCCCCAGCCGTCCCGCGAGCATCGATTTCCCCTTGAAGACCTGGGACGCGAGGAAGGACGGGACAAGGACCTCGAGGAGCTCGGCCGCCGCCTCGTTCTCGAGGACCGCGGCGTACCGCCCGGTCCGCAGCGGCCCGGCGCCGAGCATCCGCACCGCCCGCCGGGCGCCCTCGGCGGCGACGGTCCCCGGATCCAGCTCCGAGAACCTCCGCGCAAAGGCGAACCCGTGGCCGGTCGCCCCTTCCGTCCCCTCTTCGGCGACGGAGTCCACGAAGGCCAGGTACGCCGATTCCCGCCCGGACGCCCGCACGCCGGACGACGACAGGACCGCCGTTTCCGCGACGGTCTCCTGCACGGTCGCCGACCGGACGCGCTTCATCCGCGGATCGAATGCGACGGTCCGCGCCTCCAGCTCCCGGGCGAACCGGGCCTTCGCGTCGTCGTCGGCCGACTCGCACCCGGGGTCGTACAGCGCCGCGTCCGTGGCCGGCGCCGCCCCTTCCGCCGAGCCGGGAAGGCCGTGGGCCGGGTCGGGATCCGACCCGCGCGCGCAGAAGACCGCCGTCTCGACCATCCGCCGCACGCTGTCCACGTCGTCGCTGAATCCGTACGAGTATCCCATCCGCCCGTCCCGGAACACGCGGACGCCGAGGGCCACGGAGTCCGAGAACGACAGCGCGTCGATCCCGCCGTTGCGGGCGTCGAACCGGCGCTCGCGCGCGCGGCGGACGCACAGCTCCGCGTCGCCCCCGCCGGCGCGGGCGACCTCGCGCTCCACCAGCCCGAAGAGCCGCTCAGGCACGCCGCGTCCCCGAGAAATCGGCCACCAGGGCGACTTCGTCGCAGTCGGGAAACTTGGAGCACTTCAGGCAGTCGGTCCAGATCTTGTGCGGCAGCTCGGCCTTGTCCACCTTCCGGAAACCCAGCCTCTCGAAGAACTCCGGCTTGTACGTCAGCGCGAACACCCGGGTGACCCCGAGGACGATCGCCTCCGAGATGCACGCCTCGACGAGCTGCGTTCCGGTGCCGCGGCGCATCCGCCCCTCCGCGACGGCGAGGGAGCGCACCTCGGCGAGGTCCTCCCACATGATGTGGATCGCCGCCGAGCCGACCACCTCGTCGCTCCCGTCCTCGACGAACACGAAGTAGTCGCGCAGGTTCTCGTAGATCTCCGCGAGCGAGCGCGGGAGCATGTCGCCCTTCCGCGCGTAGTCTGCGATCAGCTTCTGGATCGCCTTGACGTCCCCCATCCGGGCCTTGCGGATCATTCCCTGGCCGCCCCCTCGATCAGCTCCTTCGCGTGCGCGCGCGCCTCCTCCGTGACCTCGGCCCCGGAGATCATCCGCGCCAGCTCCTTGATCCTATCCTGTTTCCCGAGCGGTTGCACCCCGGTGGAGGCCGATCCGCGCGAAGCCCGCTTGGTGACGAGGAGATGGCTGCCGGCGAATGCGGCGACCTGGGGCAGGTGCGTGACGCAGACGACCTGGGCCGACCTGCCCAGCTCCGCCAGGCGAGCCCCCACCCGCTCGGCGACCTTGCCGCCGATCCCCGTGTCGATCTCGTCGAACACCAGCGTCCGCCCCTTCCTTCCCCGGGATCCGACATTGCGGAGGGCGAGCATCACCCGGGAGAGCTCGCCGCCCGACGCGGTCTGCGCGAGCGGCCGCGGCTCCTGACCCGGATTGGCGCTGAACAGGAAGTCCGCCTCGTCGAAACCCGACGCCGAGAGCGCCTCCGGCGACGGAGGCCGCGCGTCGATTTCGGCGCGGAACTTCGCGCCGGGGAGGGCGACCCGCGCCAGCTCCTTCTCGATGGCGGGCCCCATCTTCCGCGCGCCCTCCCTGCGGGCGGCCGACAGCGCGGCGGCTTCGCGGACGCCTTCCTTCTCCACGGCCACGAGCTCCGCGCGCAGCCGCGCCTCCTCCGCCAGCGCCCCCTCGAGACCGCGCCTCTCCTCCGCCGTCGCCTCGAGGAGCGCTACAAGCCCCGGCACGTCCCGCTCGTATTTTCGCTTGAGGCGGCGGATGACGCTCAGCCGCTCCTCGGCCCGTTCGACCCGCTCGGCCTCGAAGACGATCCGCGACGCCCGGGCCGCGAGGTCCCGCGCAAGCTCCTGCGCCTCGTTCTGCAGCGAACGGACCCGGTCGGCCGCCTCCGCCAGGCGCGGGTCGACGGCCGCCGCCTCGCGCAGCCTGCCGGCGGCGAAGGAGAGCGACGACGCGGCGGCGCCTTCCGCGGACGCGAGCGCCTCCTCGGCCGCCTGGAGCGCCGCCTGCACCTTCGACGCGTTTCTCAAGACCGACAGCTCGGCTGCGAGCTCTTCCTCCTCCCCGGGGACCAGCGCGGCGCGCGACAGCTCCTGGATCCGGAAATCGAGCGCTTCCCCGCGCTCGCGCGCCCCCGCCGCCCTGGCGGCCGCCCCTTCCGCGTCGCGTCGCAGGGCGCAGATCTTCCGGTGAAGCCGGCGCATCGCGGCGGCGGCGGCGACCGTCCCGGAGAAGTCGTCGACCGCGGAGAGCGCGGCCGGGCGCGACAGGAGGAGGTGGACGCTGTGCTGCCCGACGAGCTCGACGAGAAGCGGAGACAGGTCCGCGAGGAGGCCTTGCGCGGCCATCCGCCCGTTGAGGTACGCCCGGCTCCGGCCGGCCGCGGGGATGACCCGGCGCAGGACCAGTTCCTCCTCCCGCGGGAACCCGGCCTCCTCCAGCGCCTCGCGCAGATCGGCGCGGTCCGGGAGGTCGAACCGCGCGGAGACCTCGGCCTCGGATTCCCCGGACCGGACCGCCATCGGGTCGGACTTCTCCCCCAGCGCCAGCCGGATCGCCTCGACGAGGATCGACTTGCCGGCGCCTGTTTCCCCGGTCACCACGTTCAGTCCCGGCCCGAAGGGGACGCGCACGTCGTCGAAGATGGCGAGGTTCCGGACGGCGAGTTCGATCAGCATCGCGCGGGGGGGGTCACCGCTCTCCCCACTTGAGCTTGTTGCGCAGGACCCCGAAGTAATCCTTGAAGGGAGACCGGAAGAATCGCAGGGGGGCATCCGCCTTTTTCACCTCGACGACGTCGCCCTGCCGAAGGCCGAAGCCGACCTGGCCGTCGAGGGTCAGGAAGACGTCTGTCTCCGGCGACCGGAGCTCCGCCCGGACCTCCATGTCGTCGGGGACGACGAGGGGCCGGTTGGTGAGCGTGTGGGGACAGATCGGCGTGATGACGATGGTCCGCAGCGTCGGGTAGAGGATGGGCCCCTGGGCGGACAGGTTGTACCCGGTCGAGCCGGTGGGCGTCGAGATGATGAGTCCGTCGGCCTTGAACGTGGAGAGGTACATCTCCCCGATGGTCGTCTCGATGTCGATGATCTTGGCGAGGGCCCCCTTGTTGATGACCACGTCGTTCAGCACCGTGTAGTTCGCCACCCGCTCCCCGAGCCGGTGCACGTGGGCGACGAGCATCATCCGCTCGTCGTACTCGAAATCGTAGGAGAAGATCCGCTCGAGGACCGGGTAGAGTTCCTCGAGGGTGATCGCGGTGAGGAAGCCGAGGGAGCCGAGGTTGACGCCGAGGATCGGCTTCCCCGACGTCCCGGCGACCCGCGCGGCGGACAGGAGCGTGCCGTCGCCGCCGATGACGATCAGGAAGTCGCACCGGTCCGGGATCTTCGACCGGACGGTCCCTTCGCCGCAACGGGCGATGGCCGCGGTCTCCCGGTCCAGGACGACCTCGCGGCCGCGGGCCTTGAGCCACGCGCAGAGGTCGGTGACGATCTTCTCGGCACGGGGATCCGTGTGCTTGGAGATGATCCCGGCGCACTTCATGGTTAAATACGATAATATATCGGAAGGAAAAGAGAAAGAGAATGCCTTCCTCCGGATCGTCATATCCTCTCTTCCCCGGCCGCCCGGCCGGGCGGCCGGGGGCCGCGGCGCCGCGCGCGCCGCTGGCCGACCGGATGCGGCCGACGAAGCTCGCCGAATTCGTCGGGCAGGAAGAGATCCTGGGCGAGGGGCGGTTCCTTTCCTCGGTGCTGGCGGCCCGCCCCCTGCCGTCCCTCATCTTCTGGGGTCCCCCGGGATCCGGGAAGACGACGCTCGCCAGGATCATCGCCGCCGAGACGCAGGCGGTCTTTCTTCCCTACTCGGCCGTCCTTTCGGGGATCCGGGAGATCAAGGACGCCCTGGCGGCGCTCAAGGAGGACCGGCCGGCCGACGACCGCCCCGCCATCCTGTTCATCGACGAGATCCACCGGTTCAACAAGGCGCAGCAGGACGCCCTCCTCCCGTTCGTGGAGGACGGCACGGTCACGCTGTTCGGCACGACGACGGAGAACCCGTCCTTCGAGATTCGCGGGGCGCTGCTGTCGCGCTGCCGCGTTCTCGTCCTCTCCCCGCTCTCGGCGGCGCACGTCGAGACCATCGTGAGGCGCGGGCTCGCGGACCCGGCGAGGGGACTGGGGAAGCCGGAGGAGTTTCTCGCCGGCGACGCCCTCCGCCACATCGTCGGGGCGTCCGACGGGGACGCCCGGGCCGCCTTGAACGCCCTGGAGGCGGCGGTCGCCATCGCGGAGCACCGGGGCAAGGCCGCCGTGGACGTCCCGACCGCCGAGGAAGCGCTCCGGAAGAAGGCGCTGCTCTACGACAAGGACGGGGAGGAGCATTACAACCTCATCTCGGCGTTCCACAAGAGCCTTCGCGGCTCCGACCCGGACGCATCGCTTTACTGGCTGGCGCGGATGCTGGCCGCCGGCGAGGACCCCCTCTACGTCGCCCGGCGGATGATCCGGTTCGCCTCGGAGGACGTGGGCAACGCCGCGCCGGGGGCGCTGCAGGTCGCCCTGGCCGCCGCCGAGGCGTACCGGACGCTCGGGAGCCCGGAGGGCGAGCTCGCCCTCGCCCAGGCCGCCGTCTACTTTTTTAATGATACGGCGACCACCGAGATCTACACGGCGTTCGGGCGGGCGATGAGAGATGCCCGCGAAGAGGGGAGCCACGCGGTCCCGCTTCACCTGCGCAACGCCCCGACACGGCTCATGAAGGATCTCGGGTACTCGGCGGGTTACCGGTACCCCCACGACTTCGCGGACGCATTCGTGCCCGAAGATTATTTTCCCGAGACGCTCGGCCGCCGGACCTATTACGAGCCCTCGGAGGCCGGCCACGAGAAGGTGATCGGCGAGCGGCTGCGCGCCTGGTGGGGCGCGGTCCGCAGGAAGAAGAAGGAGCCGGGCGAGGAATAGCGCGGCCGCCCGACGGCTCTCAGTGTCCCCCCGGCGCGCTCCCGCCCATGTACAGCGCCGCGTCGATCCGCAGGATCGAGTTCGACACGTAGACGTCGCGGACGTACGCCTCGTACCCCGGCTTCCTCAGCTCGAGCCGATGCGTGCCGCTCTCCACCTTGAGATACCTCTCCTCGGTGAACTCGGACGCCGTCCCCTGGACCACGCCGTCCAGGAGGACCTCCGCGTCCGGCGGATTGACCGCGAAGACCAGCCCGCCGACGTTCCCGACGCCGTAGACCTGCGCCTTCGGGTAGCAGCCGGCCGCGAAAAGGATGCCGACGACCAGCACGACCGCCGCACCCGTCATGGGAAACCTGTTCATATGCGTCCCTCCTGGCCGTGCCGGGGTTCCGGTCCCGTCCCGCTTTCCTCGAGGTTCATCTGCCGGCGAGCTTCACGATGTCGTTGACCGCGAACCCCCCGCCTCCGACCCGCCGGCAGACGGCGGCGTCGGCGCCGAAGAAGTCGACGACCTCGATCTCCCCTTTCTCCGCCCCCGGCTTCCGGCCGAGCGACACCTTCGTGTCGGGGTCGATCACCTCTCGCCCCGCGCCGAAGACCCGGAGCCGGTCGCCCGCGAGCAGCCCCGTCTTGCGCCCGGCGTTGACGGTGACCTCGTCGCCGTCGACCGCGGCGACCTTGCCGCTCCACTCGATCGCTTCCAGGCGCCGGACCATGTTGTCGATGAATTTCGCGATCGCCGCCCGAAGCGCCTTCCCCTCGATGGTCTCGTCGTAGCCGGTTGCGCCGCCGATTCCGAGGACCTGCGTCGAGCTCGTCTCGTGCACCCCGTTCCCGCTGTCGGCGAAGATGACCTGCCCCGTCGCGGCGTCGATCACGCGGACGTCCACGGTCGCTTCGGCCGTCTGCGTTTTGCTCGCTCCCACGAGGTACGTGGCCGACTTCTGCTTGACCCCGAACTGGGACACGGCCCCCGTCACGACGGCGTTGAGCCCGAGCACCTCGCCCGCCGCGGCCCCCGTGCCCGCCTTGACCCCTCCGGCCTTCGCGAGGTCCTGCTCGTCGAGGATGACATCCAGGTCGCCCCCCCGCGCGACGAGGATGAAACGGCCCGACTTCGCGAGCTCCGTCGTCAGGATGTCCTGGACCGCTCCCCCGAGCCGGCCGCGCCCGTAAGCGCTCTTGTCCTGGAACTTGACGACGGCCACGCGGAGCATCGGCCCCGTCGTCACGACGGGCGCCGCGGCGCCCCCGCGGCGGAACTCCCCCGCGGGAGCCGACGGCTGCTCCGAGGGCCCCGTGACGGGCGGCGATGTCGCGCAGGCGCCGAGGAGCAGCGCCGACGCCAGCCAGGAAACCGCAACGATCCGCTCGTTCATGTTCCCCTCCCATCTTCCGGACATCCGTTGTCCGTCCGCGGTCATTTCGCCTCGAGGGCCCCGGGCCTCAACTGCCTCCCGATGTTCCGCCCGACCTCCTTGCCGAAAGGCGTCACGGGATTCAGCAGGTTCAGGATGGCGTACCCGATGATCTCGCCCCCGATATTGCTTCCCCCGCCCCGGGGCGTCATCCGGCGCTCCTGGCGATCCTGCCCTTCCCACGCCGCGGACCCGTCCTTCCTGTAAAGCCTGAACGACGCGGCGACGGCGATGCTGTTGTAGACGCCCGCCGTCGTCTTGACCCACTCCCGGACCTCTCCGTAGAAGACGCCCTCCGCCCCGATCGTCCGGCAGACGTCCGCCGGCGTGGTCGCGCCGAGCTGGCCCCCGTAGCTGATTCCGAGACCCTCCCGGAGGAGGCGGTCGCTTTCGTCCGTGGGCATCACGTTCCAGCCCTGCCGCGCGATCTGGTCGACGAACGACTTCCGGATCACCTCGGACGCGTCGAGGTCGTTGCTCAGGTTTTCCAGGGGCGCCACCGCCACCCGCGGTCCCGCCGGCAGGGGCTGCGGCCCCGGCCCGGCGGCGGCCCCGCCTCCCCGGACCGCCTTGCTCCCCCCGCACCCGGACACGACGAGGAGGAGGGCAACCGCGCACCCGCAAGCCGCCGCGCGCGCCGCGCCTCCTACTCCCTCCAATGGATGCAGGTCACGGGACACAGGTCCATCGCCTCCCGGATCGCCTCCTCGGGCGCCCCCGCGGGATCGAAGACCTCGGCCTTCATCTCGTCGTCGAACCGGAACACCGTCGGCACCGTATCCACGCAGACGCCGCAGCTGATGCATGCTTCCTTGTCCACGTACGGAATCTTCGCCATGGCCGTTCCCCCCGGTGCGGATCGCGATACCATTCTACTATCAGGGAGGTCGTATGGACATCGGGACCGGTTCGGCCATGGGCTCGCCGGGCCGGGATGGATGCGGCGCCGCGACGTCCGCCGCGCACGAAGCGTACCGCGAGGTCCGCTCCCCCGACTGGAGGCGAGGGGCCGGCGCGCCCGCGTTCAGGGGCCGTGGGCGTCGAAGATGTCCTGGAACTCGCCCGCGCACTCCCTGAAGATCTGGAGG
>JBLNEU010000017.1:0-8569 GCA_050263015.1 Deltaproteobacteria bacterium
GCCGATGCGCACCGGCCGCTTGCGGCGGGCGAAAACCTGGCGGGGATCTTCTGCCGGGAGAAAAGCCGCGTCGTCCAAAACGACTTCACCCTGCGGCACGACAACCGCTGGTACCAGATCACCCACGACAACCGCCTCCTGCCCAAACCCAAAAGCCGCGTCACGGTCCGCACCCTGCTCGACGGCACGGTGCAGCTATGGTTCAAAAACCAGCGGCTTGCCTTCGTCCCCAGAAACGAGAAATCGCAGCCCGCGGCCATGCCCAAGAAGCCGCGGCATGTCTATCATCCGCCCCGTACCCATCCCTGGCACCGTCCTGCCAATGCGCAAATCGCGGCGCAATGGCGGCGAGAAGATCAAGAGCAAAAGGGGACATTTCTAACGAGTTCTACCAGGGGACATTTCTAAGGAGCTTTGACAATGCGGCGCGGGACTATTGTCGGACTATTTCGTTGGCCTTTGGATTCCGGAGGGCATAGAATTCGCGTAGCCCGGCACCTCGGAAGATCTCCGAACCCATGACTCCCGCAAGGAGGGCCCCAGATGCGACGGATCCGGCGCGGCATCCCTCCGCTGTCAACCCCGCTGGCCGCGGTCGTCATCGTCGTGGCGGCCCTGTCGATCCCGGCGCTCCCCGCCTCGAGCGCCGACAAGACCTTCTCGATCACGAGCATAACGCCGGACATGCCGGGGCACAGGCTCATGGTCACGTTCAGCGCCCGGTGCGACGCCTCGACCCTAAGGGGCGCCCTGAAGATCTTTCCTCCCGTGCGGATCGGGTGGTCGGGCCAGGAAGAGCCGAACCGGGTCGCCATCGAAGGGCACTTCAAGCCCGGCGAGAAATACGAGCTGGCGTTTCCGGACGACTTCGAGTGCGACGGACGCCGGTACGTTCGCGGGGTCACGACCGTCCGGATGCCCGACCTGCCCACGGAGATGAAATTCGCCGAAAGCGGCACCGTCATCGAGCGCGACAGCCGCCAGATCCTCAACGTCACCGTCACCAACGCCGACAATCTCTCGGTCCTCGCCGTGCGGATTCCGCCGATCCTCCTGCCCCTTGCGGCGGACGGAACCGGCTGGCGCGCCGCGGCGCCGGAGGAGATCCGCGGCTTCCTCGAGAAGGCGTACGCCGCCCTCCCCGACGCCGCGCGCCGCGACGGCGGCCTCAAGCCGTTCATGGGAGCTTTCTCGGAGGACCGGCGCGACTTCTCGCCGCGGAAACCGAGAAACGAGCCGCATAGCTACTCGATCCCCTTGAGCTTCCGGAAGGACCGTGAAAAGGGCGCCGTCGCGGTCGTCGCGGTGGAGAGCCGCCTCGAGGGCCAGGGGACGGCGCCCGCCCGGGGCATCTTCCGGCTCACAGACATCGGGCTCGCATGCAAGCGCTCCCGGGGATCGCTCCTCGTCTGGGCCACCTCGCTGCGCACGGGGCTTCCCCTGCAGGGGGTTACCCTCCTTGCGGTCACGGGGGACGGACGAGCGGTCCTGCTCGGCAAGACGGGGAAGGAGGGTGACCTCCTCGCCGGCGGGTTGGGAAAGAAGCCGGTCGTCGCCCTGGACGCGCGGGCGCCGGCCAAGGCCGTCTCGGCCCGCGACGTCGACTGGGTGTTCGCCGCGACCGACGACGACGTGTCGTATCTGCGCATCGGATCGGAAGGGGTTCTTTCTCCCGACTGGCTTCCGCCGGGCGAGCCCGTGCGGATCGGCGAGCTCCTGTTCAAGGGCGAGATATTCACCGAGCGCGGGATCTACCGGCCCGGGGACCCGGTGACATTCAAGGGGACCGTCCGGCGCTACGAAGACGGAGTCGTCGGGCCGCCGGGAAAGCTTCCCGTGGAGATCGCGATCGAGAACGCCAGGAAGGAGGAGATATACCGGAAGACGCTGACCCTGTCCGAGTTCGGCACGGTGAGCGACAGGGTGGATATTCACCGCCACTTCCCGGTGGGGACCTATACGATCCGCATGGCGCTCAAGGACGCGTCCGTCGCCGGAGACCGGCGTGAACGGGTCCGCGGGGCGGGGTCCCGGGATTCCGATGAGGACGACGACGAGACGCCGGCCCCGCCGGCGGGCCGCGGGTCCGCCGAAGGCTTCGCGGCCACTTTCGAGGTCCAGGAGTTCCGGCCGCCGCGCCATTTCGCGTCCATCCACTTCCGGAAGCGGGTGGAGCGGGACGACAGCTACGTCAACCTGGCCCGGGAGACCGCCCTGCTCGACTGCGAGATAACGGGGTCCTACTACGCGGGGGGCGGCGTCAAGAACGGCAAGGTGCGGTGGAAGATCAGTTACACCAATACGTCTTTCCGCCGGAGCGGCCACGGGGACTACACCTTCGGCAGCGCCGCCGAGAGGCGAAGCGAGATGCTCGAGTCGGGCGAGGCCGTCCTCGACGGGAAGGGGAAGGCGCTGGTCACGGTTCCGCTTTCCCCCGAAGTTCTCGCGGGCGCCTCCGCCGTCGAAATGTCCGCCGTCGTCGTCGATTTCGACGGCCGCGCGGCCGCGGCCGCGGACAGCTACCAGGAGGAGCCGGCATACGTCGTCGGGATCGGCGTCCACGACGAGAGCGTGAATGCGGATGACGCCCAGGTCCTTCGGATCGTCGTCGTCGGCCCCGACGGGAAGCGGGTTCCGGCGGGGATCGTCCAGGCGGAGGTGAACCGCAAGGACCGCGTCTACGTCCGGAAAAGGAACGAGCAGGGGCACGTCTACTGGCGGGGCGAGGACGTCTACCGGAAGCAGCTCGCCGCGCCGCTGTCCCTCAGGGACGGGCAGGCCCGGTTCGAGTTCGACTTCCAGTACGGAGGGGAGTACCTGCTCAAGTTCACCTACAAGGGCAAGGACGGCGCCGTCGGGAGTTCGAGCACCCTCTACCGGGTGGCCGGCGGGTATTACGGCTGGGACGCGGAGCGGATCGACCGCCGGTTCGAGAAGCTCTCCGCCGTCGCGGACCGCAAGAGCTACGCGCCCGGCGACACGGCGCGCATCTACCTTTCCCCCCACCGCAAGCTGTCGTCCCTTCTCGTGACGGTGGAACGGGAGGGCGTCATGGAGTCCCGCGTCGTCATTCCGTCGCCGGGCCAGAAGCACATCGACGTCGATCTCGACAGGCGCCACGCGCCAAACGCGTACGTCACCCTCCTGGGGACGGTCGCTCGCGGGGAGTTTCCCGTCTATACGGGGGCGTTCGACGACGAGGCGCCCACTTTCCTCTTCGGCGCCGTGAACGTCGAGGTCCGGACGAAGACCGACGACCTCCGGTTGGCCGTGAACGAGGAGGAAGTTTCGCTCAAGGGCGCCCCGGGGGACGAGAAGACCCTGACGATCGTCGCGAAGGACGGGCGCGGCGCTCCGGCGGACGCCGAGATGGCGGTGGCGGTGGTGGACGAAAGCATCTTGGCGCTGACGGGCTTCCGGACCCCGGACCTCTCGGGGCTGGCGCGCTTCCGGGTTCCGCTGTCGGTGACGACGGCGGAGCTGCGGACCCGGCTGCTGCTCCAGACTCCCTATGGCTTCGTGCGCGTCGACCGGCTCACGGGCGGCGACGGCGGCGACGGCGCGGCCGGGGCGACGAGCAAGGTCAGGAAGGACTTCAACCCCGTGGCGTTCGTCGACCCTTCCGTGCGGACGGGACCGGGCGGGACGGCGCAGGTCAGGTTCCGGCTTCCCGACACGATGACGACTTACCGGGTCTACGTCGTCGCCTGCGACAAGGGGAGCGCCTTCGCGTCGGTCCAGAAAAGCCTTCTCGTCGTGAAGGACTTCTACCTCGAGCCGGGATTGCCGGCGTTTTTCACGCGCGGCGACCGATTCACCCTGCTCGTCTCGGCCGTAAACAAGACGAAGGGGGGCGGGACCGGGACCTTCGCCGCCGGCAAGGACGACCTCGTCGGTCTCTCGGCAGTCCCGTCGTCCTTCGGGCTTGCGCCCCTCGACAGGAGCCTCGTGGCGATCCAGGGAGAGGCGAAGGCGCCGGGCACGGCCCGCCTCTCGTTCTCCGGGACGTTCGGCGGCTTCTCCGACGCCGTGGAGGTCAAGGTTCCGGTGAACTCCGGCAATCTCCTCTGGAACGACATCGTCTCCGGCGCTCTCAAGGGGACCGGCACGATCAGGTACGCCTTCCCCAAGGGGACCGAATCCATCCCCTGGTCGGAGCTTGGCCCCCAGGACGTCAGGGCCGTCCTCACCCTCTCGGGCTCCCCCCTGGCGCGCATGGGCCCGGGGCTGCGCTACCTTCTCCACTACCCCTACGGGTGCGTGGAGCAGACGAGTTCTGGGCTTGCGCCGCTGGCCGCCCTTCGGGGGTTGATCCGGGACGGGATGATCCCGGGGATCACGGTCGAGGAGACGGACAAGTTCATCCGGCCGGGGGTGGAACGGCTCCTCTCGATGCAGGTGGAAGGCGGCGGGTTCGGCTACTGGCCGGGATACCGGGAGGTCCACCCCTGGGGCACGGTCTACGCCATGACGGCCCTGACCTTCGTCCGGAAGGCCGGCCTCGCGGTCCCCGACAACCGGTTCGCCAGGGGGCTCTCCTACCTTGCCGAGGCGGCGGTCGGCGGAGAAGGGAGCCACGACCCCACCTACAAGGCGTTCGCCGCCTACATCCTCGCGATGAACGGGAAACTCCAGGAGAAGGTGTTCCGGAACGCCCAGGACGCGTACAACTCCATGGGGCGCGAAGCGGCCCTCCTGACCCTGGTCGCCGGGAAGATCGGAGGTTTCCTGCCGGAGGCGAACGCGCGGGCCGCGGCCAGGGAGATCCTGGACAAACCGTGGGTGCGGGAGCGGCACGACGTGTTCTTCGCCCGGTACCGCGAGCCGGCGATTTCCCTCATGGCGGCCACTGCGATCGTCCCCGACGACCCTCTCGCCGGTAAGCAGGCCGCGCGGCTCCTCGACGGGATCAACCCGCAAGGGTACTGGACGTCCACAAGCGACACGGGATGGTCGCTCGTGGCATTGGGCGAATATTTTCGCGGCATTTCGTTCCCCGGCGGTCCCGTCGCCGTGTCGATCCGGCAGTCCGGCGGTCCGGAGGTCGCGGAGACCCTGGACCTCCACAGGACGCACACCTTCGCCCTGGACCCGGCCCTCTTCCTCAAAGCCCCCGAGGTCGCCGTCGCCGCGGGCGGCAACGCCTCGATCGTCTACCAGCTACAGCTCACGTTCCCCCGGGTCGATTACGCGGTCAAGGGGTACGCGAACGGCTTCACCGTGGGCAAGACCATCAAGCCCCTGGAGGGGGGCGACCGGATCAGGGTCGGCGACGTGGTCCGGGTGGACGTCACCGTCGAAACCGGGTTCCGCGACCTGCACTACCTGGTCGTGGATGACCCGCTCCCCGCGGGGCTCGTGGCCATCAATACCGCTCTCAAGACCGAAGAGCAGCCGGCGCAAAGAAAGGGGGTGGACGCGGACCCCTGGAACTACTGGGATCCGGAGCAAGGGGTCTACCGGTTCAACCCGAGCCATTTCGAGATCCGGGACGACCGCGTCCTCGCCTTTCGGGACCGGATCTGGTGGGGCGGGAAGTTCCGTTACTCCTATTACGCCCGGGCGGTGCTCGCCGGGGAGTTCCTCGTGCCGTCCTCCAAGGTGCAGCTCATGTACGAGCCGGATATCGTCGGGTACACGTCCGTGACGAAACTCGTCGTCGAGGAGCGTTGACGTGCGGCACGTCGGGAGGATCCTCCTCTCGGGAATACTCCTCGGGACGCTCTTCGGCGCGGCCCTCGTCGTCGCGCGCCTGTGGCCGCAGACGGCATTCGACCGGGAGGACCTTCGGGTCCGGCCGAACTGCGTCTTCACCGACCGGGACGGCAACCTGTTGCGCATCCTTCCCGATGATCGGGGGGAGCGCCGTCTCTGGATCCCGGGGAAGGAGATTCCCGCGGCGGTGAAGGACGCGTTCATCGCCGCCGAGGACAAGCGGTTCCGCGCGCACCGGGGGTTCGACCCCCTGGCGATCCTGCGGGCCGTGGCCGACAACCTCCGGCACGGCCGGATCGTCTCCGGCGCCTCCACGATCTCGCAGCAGGTCGCGCGGCTGGTCTATCCGCGGGAGCGGTCTTACGAGGGCAAGATCATCGAGATCCTCCGGGCCCGGAGGATGGAGGAAGTTCTCTCCAAGGAAGAGATCCTGGAGCAATACCTGAACCGCGTTCCCCTGGGGAACAACATCCGTGGGGTGGAGCTCGCCGCGCGGACGTACTTCGGAAAAAGCGCGCGCCACCTCACCGTCCCGGAGGCCGCCCTCCTCGCCGCCCTTCCGAAAGCCCCCGGGCGCCTCGACCCCTATGGTCCCCGGCGGGACGAGCTGCTCGTCCGCATGGAGGGGGTCCTGGCGCGGATGGCCCGCATGGGGTCCCTGTCCGCCGGGGAAGCCGCCCGGGGAGCCGGCCGCTCGTCGATCGACTTCCGCCCCTTTTCGTCTCCCTTCGGCGCCCCGCACGCCGTCGACCTCCTGATCGCCCGGGGGGTGCGCGGGCCCGGGTTCCACCGGACGACCATCGACTCGGGCCTGCAGTCGGCCGTGGAGCGGATCGCCGCTTCCCAGCGCGCGCGGCTCGCCCGGAGGAAGGTCCGCCAGGCGGCCGTCATCGTCGTCCACAACCCCACGATGGAGGTGCTCGCGTCGGCGGGCTCCCTCGCCTACGGACCCGGGGACGGGGGCTTCAACAACGGGACGGTCTCGCGCCGCTCGGCGGGCTCCACCCTGAAACCGCTCCTCTACGCCACGGCCCTGGAGGCCGGCGCCACCGCCTCGTCCCTCGTCAACGACACCATGCAGATGTACCGGACGCCGATGGGCGACTACTCCCCCGACAATTTCGACGGCAGGGAGTACGGTCCCGTGACCGTCCGGGTCGCGCTGGCGAACTCGCTCAACATCTCCGCGGTCAGGACGGTGGAAGCGCTCTCGCGGGCGCGTTTCGAGCGGTTCCTCGAAGCCTCCCGGCTGATCCGCCCATCGGCCGCCGGGCAGAACGACTACGGGTTGGGCCTTGCCGTCGGAAACGCGGAGGTCCGCCTGGAGGACCTCGTGGCCGCGTACGCGATGCTCGCCAACGGCGGTCTCCATCGGCCTCTCCGGTACCTCCGGGGCGACGGCCGGCCGCCGCCTCCGAAACGTCTCTTGAGCGAGGAAGCCGCCTTCGTCGTGTCCGACATCCTTGCGGACCCCTCGGCTCGCATGATCGCGTTCCGCGCGGCGAACGACCTCGACATTCCTTTCCGCGTGTCGATCAAGACCGGCACGAGCACCTTCTACCGGGACGGGTGGATCGTGGGGTACACCCCGGAATACACGGTGGGGGTCTGGACCGGCAACTTCGACGGGAGCCCGAGCGCCGGATCCACGGGGGCCTGGGCGGCGGCGCCGATCTTCCGGCAGGTCATGGAGGTCCTGCACGGCCACGCCCCGCCGCCGGTCCCGGTGCCGCCGCCGGGGGTCGAGTCGCTCCCCGTCTGCGGCATCTCGGGGATGAAGGCCGGACCGACCTGTCCCCACGTGACGCGGGAGCTCTTCGTCGCGGGGACCGCTCCCGGGCGCGAATGCGACTTCCACGCGAACGGCGGGGAGTTCCACCGGATCCCCGTCGCCTATGCCGGCTGGCTCGCGCGGAAGAACCGCGCGGGGGCCGCGGGACGCTATCGCCTCCGCGGCTTCTCCGACCGCCTGGAGACCGTGTTCGAGGACGAGAACGATCTCCCGCCGTCCGACGGGCAGGCCGGAATCCGGATCCGGAATCCGGAGGGGCCGGCCGTTTCCCCGTCCCCGCCACGGGATCCGGAGACCTCCGGGGACAGGCGCCATTCGATCGGGTCCGTGGCATCCGCGACGGCGGACCTGGCCGCGGGCCTGCAATCGGCCATCTCCATCCTCTATCCTCTTCCTCGCGACCGTTTCCTGAAAAACGCGTCGAATGCCTTCGACGAAATCCGCCTGGACGCCGTTCCCTCGGATCCCGTCCCGTACGTGGACTGGTTCGTCGACGGCAGACACCTGGCCCGGGTCGGCCCTCCCTATTCCGCGGCCTGGAAGCCGGAGCGCGGGAAACACCGGATCACGGCCGCGACGTCGGGAAACGTCGCGGAGCGCGTGGAGATCGAGGTGGAATGAGACGCACGATGCCGTCGGCCCGCGGGAAGGGCGCGGCACCGTCACGGACTTCATCGGCTGCCGCGCTCAGCGCGGCTTGACGGAGGGGTTATTCGAGCGCGGGGGCGGCGGCGTCCCGGGACGCGATCCAGCGCGAAAGCGGCCCGTGCGCGGGCTGTGACAGTCCCGGGTCCTTCTCCATGAGCAGGCCGGCGATCTCGCGGGCCGTCGTCAGCATCCGCGCGTCGCGGACGATGTCGGAGAAGACGAGATCCGGGATCCCGGACTGGCGGACCCCGGCGAAATCCCCCGGACCCCGGATCCTGAGGTCCTCTTCCGCAATCCGGAACCCGTCCGTCGTCTTCTCCATGATGGAGAGCCGCGCGACGGCGTCGTCCCCCGGCGCGCCTCCCGCCAGCAGGTAGCAGACCGACGGGCGGCTTCCCCGGCCGACGCGGCCAC
>JBLNEU010000018.1:0-5711 GCA_050263015.1 Deltaproteobacteria bacterium
GCCCATCATCATACATCCGTTGGAGAGGGCGGTAAATAGCGATCCGCGTGCGCCGGTAAAAACCCTTTAAGAAAAAAGGCCGGACTGCCGAAACAGGCCTTTGACGCGTTCCGATGCCGTCGCGGGGAGGAGAGATTAACCGATGAGCTGGATTCCCGGGGTCGTCGTCTTCGTCGTCGTCGCCTGGTTCGTCGCCGCGTACAACGGCCTCGTCCGGCTGCGGAACCAGTTCCGGAACGCCTGGCACCAGATCGACGTGCAGCTCAAGCGCCGGTACGACCTGATCCCCAACCTGGTGGAAGTGGTCAAGGACTACATGTCGTACGAGCAGGAGACGCTGCAGAAAGTGATCGCCGCGCGCGGAGCCGCCCTGTCCGCGCGGGGCGCGGCGGCGCAGGCGGAAGCCGAGAACGTCCTGACCGGGTCGCTGAAAAGTCTCTTCGCCGTCGTGGAGAATTACCCGGAGCTTAAAGCCAACGCGAATGTCGCCGCCCTCCAGGAGGAGCTCGCGGCGACCGAGAACAAGATTTCGTTCGCCCGCCAGTTCTACAACGATTCCGTGATGACCTACAACAACAGGATCCAGTCGATTCCGTCGAACTTCATCGCTTCGGCCTTCGCCTTCCCCCCGGCGGACTATTTCCAGGCGGGCGAGGAAAGCCGGGCAGTCCCCAAGGCGGACCTCCGGTAGGGCGCCCCCGGGCGGTGGAGCCGCCGGAGGTATCGGCCTGATGGCACCCCACCTCGTGGCCCCCGACGCGATCACCTGCCCCAGGTGCGGGACTCCCAACCGGGAGGACGCCTGGTTCTGCAACCTCTGCCAGGAACCGTTCCGCAAGGCGTCGCGGACGGCGGAGCCGCCTTTCGCGTCCGCGGGACTCCGCGGCCCCGCCGCCGGGCTTCGGCCGACGCCCGCGGCTGCTCCGCGCGGCGGCGCACCGGCCGTCGCCGCGCACAGGGGACCGCCGCCCGCCGGCCGGGGCGCCCGCCCGGGGCCTATGCTCTCGTTCTACGATGCGGCCGCCGCGAACGCGCGGAACACGGCCGTCCTCTTCGCGGCCCTCTTCGCGGCGTTCTTCCTCCTCGGCGGCCTCGTCGGACAGGCATACGACGGTCCCGGCGCGGGAGTCGCACTGGCCGCGATCCTCTTCGCGATCCTGGCGTCGGCCGCATGGTTCGGCGGCGCGTCGATCGTCCTGTCGGCGCACGGCGCCCGCGAGGCCGACCCGGAGCGGAACAGGGTCCTCCTCAACGTGGTCGAAGAGATGGCGATCGCGGCCGGTCTTCCGACGCCGCGGGTGTATGTCATGGAGACCGACGGGATGAACGCCTTCGCCGCGGGACGCAAGCCAGCGGAGGCGGTCGTCGCCGTGACGACCGGGCTCGTCGATCGCCTGAACCGGGAGGAGCTGCAGGGGGTGGTCGCCCACGAGTTGGCCCACATCAAGACCCGGGACACGCTCTACAACATCTGCGCCGCAGTCCTCGTCGGCGCCGTCGCGCTCCTGTCCGACATGTTTCTGCGGGGGTCGTTCTTCCGCGGCCGCGGGGCCGCTTCCCCCGGCGGCTCCGGCGGCCGGGCGGCCGGAAAGGGGGGCGCGGCATTCCTCCTTCTCGGCATCCTCCTCGCCGCTCTCGCCCCGCTTGCCGCGAAGCTCCTCCAGATGAGCATCTCGCGGCAGAGGGAGTACCATGCCGACGCCGCGGCCGCCGGTTTCACCCGGAATCCGATGGGGCTCGCGTCCGCCCTCGGGAAGATCGCGCGGGGCGGGGCCGGGGTCCCGGGGGACAATCGCGGGACGCAGCACCTGTTCATCGTGAACCCGCTGCGGACGTTCTCCGACGAGGCGTCCGCGCTCGCGGCGACGCATCCTCCCACGGAAAGGCGCATCCAACGCTTGAAGGCGATGGCCGGAATCGCCGCAACGTCGTGAGGAGGACGGACACTCCATGACCGTGACGATCTTCGGGAAGGACGGCTGACCGTACACGTCCAACGCTCGTAGGGACTACGAGAAGAACGGCAAGACCGTGGCGTACCGGAACGTGCAGAAGGACCGCGCCGCGATGGACGAGATGATCGGCCTCTGCAAAGGAAGGCGCGACGTCCCCGTGATCGTCGACGGCGGGAAGGTCACGATCGGCTACGGGGGAACCTGAGCGGTGTGAGGAGCGCGGCCGTGGGCCGCGCAGGAAAGGGACGAAAAGTCCAGGGACGTTCTTCGACTTTTGGTCCGGAAATCGGTCGGAAAAGTTCAAGAACGTCCATGCACTTTGAGAAAAGTTCAAGAACGTCCCTGGACTTTTTGATATATCTATATCTCGCTGGGCTCTCCACCAACACCACCGGAGGGATTCATCCATGGCATTCGGCGAAGAGGCGCTCAAGTACCTGAACCTGGGGATCGAGTCGGAGATCGCGGCGTACGTCTTCTACAAGCGCGCGATGAAGCTGATCGGGGAACCGTCCCTGCGCGGAATCCTCGAGAAGTTCGCAGGCGACGAGAAGCAGCATTTCCTCTCCCTGGAGGACGCCTACGACCGCCAGGTCCGCTCGGAGTGCTGGGCCCCCTACAAGGACATCCTGACCAGGCCCGGGCTCCCGGACATCGACGAGCTCGTCCAGGAAACCCACAAGGAACTCCTCGGACGGATTGGGAAGCTCAAGACGAAGAAGGATGTCCTGGAGATGGCGCTCGTGCTGGAGAAGGAGGCGTTCGACCTGTTCAGCGACGCCTCGTCGCGCGCGAAAGAGCCCGAGGCGAAGAAGATCTTCGACTACCTGTCGTCGTTCGAGAAGGGGCACGTCCAGTCCGTGGAGAAGGAGCTGGCCGCCCTCTCATAAACGAAAGGACGGCGGGCCGCCCCGCGGGCTGCCCGCCGTCCTCTTCCGTCGACAGCACGTCGCGCCGATCGGCGCGGCGTTGCTCTTCCCTACAGATCCTCGAGCAGCCCGGCGAACGTGCTGTAGTGATCTTCCTCGTCCGCCAGGATCTCCTGGAACATCCGCTCGGTGACGCTGTCGCCCTCCTTGCGGGCGACCGCGACGATCTTCCGGTAGAGGGCGATGGCGCCCTCCTCGTCCTTCCTGTCCGTCTCCAACATCTCCTTCAGGGTTTCCCCGACGAGGATGGGAGACGGCTTCGTCGTCGGCCTGCCGCCGAGTGCGACGAGCCGCTCCGCGATCTTCTCGGCGTGCTTCATCTCGGCGATCGCGATTTTTTTCAGCTCGTCCTTGACGGCAAACCCCTTGACGCCCGCCCACTGCACGTGCTGCCACAGGTATTGCACGGAAACCTGGATCTCCCGGGCGATCGCTTCGTTCAGGAGGTCCAGCAGCTCCTTCGACGTCTTCAGCCCCTTCATAAGAGATCTCCTTGTCCTAGAACTTGTACCCGAGGTCGAGCGCGACGAGGTGCGCGTCCCCCTTCCAGGTTCCGTTGAACCCGGTGCCCGGCGTCCCGGTCGCAGAGATTGGGGGCACGGACTGGTTGTTCACGGTCCGGTCCTTCTTGTCCACGTACATGTAGGCCAGATCGACCGTCCAGTTGCTGATCCTGTACCCCGCGCCCGCACAATAGTACAACTTGTCGGCGTCGGGAAGTTCCGGGGACATAGTCTCCGCGGGAACCGGGGTCGGATCGTACCGGAAGCCGAGGCGCAGCGCGAGCGGATCGGTCACGCGATATTCCGCCCCGAGGTAGAACGCCACGACATCGTTCCAGTTCTTCGGCGACGATGAGGGGCCGAGGACGGGGGTCGTCCCGCCGACCAGCACGGGCGGGATGTTGATGTCGAGCGATCTGTACGAATGCCAGAACGTCCAGTCAGCATCGGCCTCCACAGTAAACCCACCGAACGTGCCGGAAATTCCCAGGGCGGCCGTCGCCGGCAGGTTGAGGGTCGCCGATCCCGTGGTGTGGTAGGTGGTCGCCCCTCCGAAGCCCGCCTGCGCGAGGGAAAATCCGCCGAGCGCCGTCCGGGGTGCCGTGGAGATGTTGGACAGGTCGACGTCGCCGTCCTTCAGATCCAGCGAGAACTTGCTCCTGTAGTTGAAGCCGATCTTCACGGTCTTCCCCGGCGTCAGCAGAAGCCCGGCGTTGTACCCCCAGGCCGTGCCGTCGGCCTCCAGGTCCAGGTTGTACAGGTTGTTCGTTCCGGCCGTGTTGTCCCCGATGCCCAGGTTCACGGGAGTCCTGGCCAGTTCCGCCTTCCCGTACAGGAAATCGATCCCGGCGCCAACCGACAGAACGTCGTCGAACTTGTACGCCACCGTAGGATTCAGCACGATCGTCATCAGGTCGATCTTCGTGATCTGGTTCCGGAAGTAGCTCGTGTTGCGGTTCTTGTACTCCTGGCCGAGCCCGAAGGGAACGAAGACGCCGACGCCGTAGGCAAGCTTCGGCGACGCCTTCCGCGTCCAGAAGAGGTTCGGGATGAAGAAGTCCAGGTCCTTCTGCGTCTCGGAGATCGACGCGCCGAAAGACAGGGGCGTCGTGCCGTCGAACGTCCCCCCGTTCTCCTTCACGTACGTCATCCCGGCCTTCACGTTCTGCCCCTCGAGCTGAACGATCCCGGCCGGGTTGAAGTAGATCGCGGACGGATCGTTTGCCTGCGCCGTGAAGGCGAATCCCATGCTCATCGCCTTGGCACCCGCCTCGGGCAGACGGAACCCTCCGGCATTCGCCGAGGCCGCAGCAAGCAGCAGGATCACCAAGACGGCCAATCCCTTCACAATCCTCATCGCTCCCCTCCTCCGGGCGCGCGGGCGCCCACCGATTCGATGTGGACCCAAGATACAGATTTACCGTTCACGGCGCAACGGATTTCACGGCCCAAACCAATGAATAATATTCATAATCTCCCGGTTTGAGGAGAATCGTGAAGAGGAGCCGCAGGCACACCCCCTGGTGGATCTTCTCGGCGCCCGCCTCCGAGAGAGACGCCGTCTCGATCGGGTACCGCAGGAGCGTGAACTCCCGGTCCGACGTGACACCCACCGCGATCCTCCGCCACCCGTCGACGACGCGGAACTCCCTCAGGCCGGGCGTCGCACCACGCGACGAGAGATCCTCGACCTTCCCGCCGATCCCTTCGTACCGGCGGTCCGGGCCGCGCCCGGAAAGGAAGTTGAGGTTCCACTCCGTGGCGAACCTCGCCGAGACCGTTTCGCGGCCCCGGTTGGCGACGCGGTATTTGACCTGGAACCCTTCCTCCCCGGCTTCCGCCTGGAGCACCTTCTCCAGCGAGAGATCGGCCCCGCTCCACGAAAGAGGCACCTCCTGGGCGAGGACGACCTTGGTGCCCCTGCGCGTGACTTCGCTCCGGGCCGCCCGCCCGGCCGTCGCGCACAGGGGAGGGACCGATTCGTCGAGGATCCCCTCCGCGGGGACTTCCGCCCCGTAGACCGCCTCGCGGAACGACGCCCGCTGCCACGGATCGACCGCAAGCGCGGAGAGCACCGACGGATCCTTGAGGAGCAGGACGTCGTGGATGCTCGTGGAGCCGTCGAACGCCCCGCCCGCCCTCGCCTTGAGCTTCTCGTGGTACCCCTCGACGCGCCGGGTCAGGACGTGCCCCAGCGCGACGCCGCGCCGCGGAAGCGAGATCTCGGTCAGCGCCCCGCCGTCGTGCGCGTGGGCAAGCAGCGTCAGGGCCGGCGTTTTGAGCAGGTGCTCCGTCCCGCCGTCGGCGTCGATGTCCCCGGTCGC
>JBLNEU010000019.1:0-8072 GCA_050263015.1 Deltaproteobacteria bacterium
GAGGCGCTCTGCGTCCTCCCGGATCCGCTCGGACGCTTCCTTGATCTCCCAGATCGTCCCGTGTTTGGACGTCTGCCACATCTCCCACTGGGGATGGTCGAAGCCCATGTGGCATGTCCGGCACGCCCGCGGATCCCGGGCCTCCGTGGCCGAGAAGCTGTGGCGGGTGTGGCACGCGTCGCAGGCGCCGCTGCCGTACCGCTTGATCTCCGAAGGGGCCTTCTCGCCGATCTTGTGGCACCCGGAACAACCCTTGAATCCTTCTCCGCCCACGAGCGCGAGCGGCTGGTGGGTCGTCAGCGGCATCGCGTTCATCGCGGCCCACGCCAGGGCATGCTTCCCCTCGCGGTACTGTTTGACCCGCTCCTCGTGGCAGCCCGCGCACGTTCCCGGGGTTGGAAGCTTCGCCTTGGCCGCGTCGCGGGCCGAGGTATGGTCCGATCCGTGGCAGCCGGAGCAGTCCATCTCCTTGCCCATGCGGCCCGCGAGAAACTGCGTCACCACGCCCGGGGTGACGGTCCTGTGGCAGTCGATGCACGCCGATTCCGGCGCCGCCCGGGAATCTCCGTCGTCGTCGGCCGCCTGCACCGGGAACGCGGGAAGCGCGAGGAACCAGAACGCGAGAGCAAGAGCGGCGAAGGATCCGGTTCGTCTCCCTTCCATGATTGCCTCCGTTGCAATGCCGGGGATTGACCGCGCGCGTGCCCGGTCATGATTCTACACGACGGGCCGGTCGGACGAAAAGGACGCATCGGCGATAGTTGCTGATTTCGCCCGGGGTTTGGGGGAAGATGTCTGCCGAAGGAGGTCCATCGGCCGTGCGGACCGTGATCCAGAGGGTCGGGCGCGCCTCCGTGACATCGGAGGGAAAACTCCTGGGCTCGATCGGCCCGGGGCTTCTCGTCCTCGTCGGCGTGACCCGCGGTGACGACGAGGCCACCGCCCGGTGGATGGCCGAAAAGATCCTTCGCCTCAGGATCTTCGAGGACGACGCGGGGAAGATGAACCGGTCGGTGGAGGAGATCGGCGGCGGGATCCTCGTCATCTCCCAGTTCACCCTCTACGGGGACGCCGCGAAGGGGAACCGCCCGAGCTTCACCGCCGCGGCGCCGCCCGAAATCGCGGAGCCGCTCTACAACACGTTTGTCGGGGCGCTCGGGTCGATGACGTCGCTGCCGGTGGCGACCGGCTCCTTCGGCGCGGCGATGGAGGTCGCGCTCGTCAACGACGGTCCCGTGACGATCCTGCTCGAACGATAATACCCGGCCTCGACGGTCGTTTCCCCGTTTTCCTCGGGGTTCAACTTTTTCCGGCAGGAAGCATCCCAAGGAGAGAGGGCCGAGCGACCTGTCCGGCCCATTGAGGTAAAGTCCCGGCCGGGACGGCAACCTTCGACAAAAGGAGCCAAACGACTATGCGGATAAACGCGCTTGCCTTATCGTCGCTGTTCGTCGTTTGCATGGTCCTGTCCGCGCCGCCGGCGACGGCGGCGGACAAGGAGGCGGCCCGCGTTGCGGCCTCCATCGACGTCGTCAATCAGATCATGGCAATCCCCGAGAAGTCCATTCCTCCCGCCCTGCTGGCCGACGCGCAGGGGCTTGCCATCATCCCCGGCGTCATCAAGGTCGGGTTGGTGGTGGGAGGACAATACGGACGCGGCGTCCTGGTCGTCAGGGAGAAGGACGGCTCCTGGAGCCGGCCGGTGTTCGTCACCCTGACGAGCGGCAGCGTCGGGTGGCAGATCGGAGCCGAGTCCACGGACTTCATTCTCGTGTTCAAGACTCGCAATAGCGTTGATGGAATATTGAAGGGGAAATACACGCTTGGCGCCGACGCAGCCGTGGCGGCGGGGCCGGTCGGCCGCCGCGCGGCGGCGGCGACCGACGTGAAACTCGCAGCCGAGATCTACTCCTACTCGCGGAACAGGGGGCTTTTCGCGGGCGTGTCGCTGGAGGGATCGGCCCTCCAGGTGGACAATGCGGCCAACGGGGCCTTTTACGGCCGGGTGAACCCCCCGGCGTCCGAGATCCTCGAGGGAGCGGATCTTACGACGCCCGACGTCGCGTTGAAACTCGACCGGGAGCTGGAACGTCATACCCGCCCGGCGAAAAAAGGCTGACCCGGGGCCAAGGTTCCAGCATCCGCGACGGGTCGAACCCCGCCGTTCCGGCCGCCTTCCCGGGGGTCCGGGTCCCCGTCTTCCGCGGGGCCCGGGCCCGCTTCCGATCTTGACGGAATCCTAGCGAGCTTGACGACGCGGCACTAACGGTTCCCGGAGAGGTACCGGTCGACCGCCGCCGCGGACGAGCGGCCCTGGTCGATGGCGCGGACCACGAGGGATGCGCCCATGGCGCAGTCTCCCGCCGCGAAGACGCCGCGCGCCGACGTCATGAGATCCCCGTCCAACGCCAGGTTTCCCCGCGAATCGACCGCGATCCCCAGGTCGCGGACGATCGGCCCGTGCTCGACGTGGACGAATCCCATCGCGAGCAGGACGAGATCGGCCTCGATCGTGAACTCCGACCCCGGAATTTCCCTGAAGGAGGGGCGCCCCGACGCGTCGGTCCCGGACCAGTCGAGCCGGACGCACCGCAGCCCCTTCACGGCGCCGTTCTCGCCGGCGAACTCCCTGGTGGCGACAGCGAAGTCCCGGGAGCACCCTTCTTCGTGGGAGGACGAGGTCCGCAGGACGTTCGGCCAGGTCGGCCACGGGTTGCCGGGAACGCGCTCGCCCGGCGGCGTCGAAAGGATCTCGAGCTGCCGGATCTCCCGGGCGCCCTGGCGGCGGCTGGTGCCGATGCAGTCGGAGCCGGTGTCGCCCCCGCCGATGACGACGACGCTTTTCCCGGCCGCGCCGATCGGCTCTCCCGGCGGCGTTTCTCCCGCGTTGCGCATGTTCTGCTGGGTCAAAAACTCCATGGCGAAATGGATCCCGCGCAGCTCGCGTCCCGGCACGGGGAGATCCCGGGGGACGGAGGCACCGGTGGCGAGGAGAATCGCGTCGAAGCTGCGCCGCAGGTACCGGACGGAAATGTCCGCCCCGGCATTGACCCCCGTTTCGAAAACCACCCCCTCGGCCCGCATCTGGCCGAGGCGCCGGTCGATGACCCATTTCTCGAGCTTGTAGTCGGGAATGCCGTACCGGAGGATCCCGCCGACCCGGGGGGCCTTCTCGAAGACGACGACGTCGTGTCCGCGCCGGGCGAGCTGCTGGGCCGCGGCCAGTCCCGCGGGGCCCGAGCCGATGACCGCGACCCGCTTCCCCGTTCGCACCGGGGCCGGCTCCGGGACGATCCACCCTTCCGCCCACCCGCGCTCCACGATCTGGAGCTCGATGTGGCGGATCGTCACGGGCGGCTGGTTGATCGCCAGGGTGCAGGCGGGCTCGCAGGGGGCGGGGCAGACCCTCCCCGTGATCTCGGGAAGGTTGCAGGTGGCGTGCAGCAGGTCGAGGGCCTTGCGCCACTGCTTCCGGTAGACCATGTCGTTCCACTCGGGGATCCGGTTGTAAACCGGGCACCCGAAAGCGTGGCAGAAGGGGATGCCGCAGTCCATGCACCGGGACGCCTGGATCTCCAGGGCGGGCCGGGGGAGCATCTGCTCGATCTCCTGGAAGTCGCGGACCCGCTCCGCCACGGCGCGATGCGGCGGGTTTTCGCGCGGGAACTCGAGGAACCCGGTCTCCTTACCCACGGAAGACCTCCTCGGTCGCCGAAACGGTCTCGGTCTCGTGGAACTCCTCCTGCTGCATCCGCTCGAGGACCTTCCGGTAGTCGACCGGCATCACCTTGACGAAAAGCGGGAGGCGTGTCTCCCATCCTTCGAGGATCATCTTCGCCCTGGGGCTGTTGGTGTACCGGTGATGGTTCTCGATCATCTGGCGCAGCTGCTTGACGTCCTCGGGCGCCCAGACGCTCTCGACGTCCACCATGTCGAGGTTGCACCGGGTGTCGAACAGCTCCGTCTCGTCGTACACGTAGGCGATGCCGCCGCTCATTCCCGCCGCGAAGTTCACGCCGGTGTGGCCGAGGACGACCACGAGCCCGCCGGTCATGTATTCGCAGCCGTGGTCGCCCACCCCCTCGACGACCGCCCGCGCCCCGCTGTTGCGGACGGCGAACCGCTCGCCGGCGACGCCGTGAAGGTAGAGCTCGCCGCCCGTCGCCCCGTACAGGACGACGTTTCCGGCGATGATGTTCCTGTGGGGGAGAAGTACCGATCCCGGCGGCGGCGTCACGACGATCCGGCCGCCCGACATCCCCTTGGCGAGATAGTCGTTGGCGTCCCCGTCGACCCTGATGGAGACGCCCGGGGCGAGAAAAGCCCCCAGGCTCTGGCCGGCCGACCCGGTGAAGTTGAGGGTGATCGCGTCGTCGGGAAGCCCCTTCGCGCCGTGCCGCCGCGTGATCTCGCCGGACAGCCGCGTTCCCACGGTCCGGTTGACGTTGCGGATCGGCATCGTGATCCGGACCGGCCGCGCCCCGTCGAGCGCGGGCTGCGAGCGCCGGATGAGCTCGACGTCGAGGGCGGAATCGAGGTCGTGCTCCTGCTCCCGGATCTTGCGCCTGGCGACCGTCGGGCCGCTGCCCGGCGGCAGCAGGACGGCGGAGAGGTCCACGCCCTTCGCCTTCCAGTGGTCGACGGTCGGCTGGACCTCGAGCATGTCGACGCGTCCCACCATCTCGTCCACGGTCCGGAATCCCATCTCCGCCATGTGCTCCCGCAGTTCCTGCGCGACGTACCGGAGAAACCGCTCCACGTATTCGGGCTTCCCGCCGAACTTGGCCCGCAGTTCGGGATCCTGCGTCGCGACGCCGACGGCGCACGTGTTCATGTGGCACTTGCGCAGGAGCACGCACCCCAAGGTGACCAGGACGGCGGTGCCGAACCCGAATTCCTCGGCGCCCAGGAGCGCGGCGATGGCGACGTCCCGCCCGGTCTTGAGCTGGCCGTCGGTCTGAACGCGGATCCGGTCCCGGAGCCGGTTGTTGATGAGGGCCTGCTGCGTTTCGGCGAGCCCGAGCTCCCAGGGGAGTCCGGCGTGCTTGATGGAGGTCAGCGGCGACGCGCCGGTGCCGCCGTCGTGCCCCGAGATGAGGACGAGGTCCGCCTTCGCCTTGGCGACGCCGGCCGCGACCGTCCCGACCCCCACCTCGGAGACGAGTTTCACCGAGACGCGGGCCGCCGGGTTGGCCGATTTCAGGTCGTAGATGAGCTGCGCGAGGTCCTCGATCGAGTAGATGTCGTGGTGCGGGGGCGGCGAGATGAGCGTCACGCCCGGAGTCGTGTGCCGGACGCGGGCGATCTCGGCGCTCACCTTGTGGCCGGGGAGCTGGCCCCCCTCGCCCGGCTTGGCCCCCTGGGCCATCTTGATCTGGAGCTCGTCGGCGTTGATGAGGTACTCCATGGTGACGCCGAAGCGCGCCGAGGCGACCTGCTTGATCTTCGACCTCAGGGAGTCGCCGTTCGGCAGGAGCGCGTAGCGCGCCGGGTCCTCGCCACCCTCGCCGGAATTGCTCCGCCCGCCGAGGCGGTTCATGGCGATGGCGATCGTCTCGTGGGCCTCCTTGCTGATCGACCCGTACGACATCGCCGCCGTGACGAAGCGGGGCGTGATCTTCTCCACCGGCTCGACCTCGTCGAGCGGGACCGGGGTGCCCTCCCGGAACTTGAGCAGGGAGCGCAGCGTGCCGCGCAGCCGGGACTGGTCGTCGACGATCCGGGCGAACTCCTTGAAGACGCGGTAGTCGTCGGTGCGCGTCGCCTGCTGGAGCTTGTAGATCGCCTCGGGCGCCCAATGGTGTTTTTCGCCCCCGACCCGGATCTGGTACGTGCCGCCGGCGTCGAGGAGCCGCTCGGCGGCGCCGGCGGCCGGGTACGCCCGGGCGTGGCGGGCGCGCACCTCCGCGGCGATCTCGTCGATCCCGATCCCGCCGATCCGCGAGGCGGTGCCGCAGAAATATTTGTCGATGACCGAGCGTCCCAGCCCGACCGCTTCGAAGATCTGGGCGCCGAAGTAGCTCCGGATCGTGGAGATTCCCATCCGGGAGAGGGTCTTGAGGAGCCCTTTCTTCACCGCGGTGACGTAGGCGTCGATCGCCTCGCCTGGCGCGAGGTGCCGCTCGAGCAGATCCGCCTCGGCAAGGCTCCGGATGGTCGAGAAGGCGACGTAGGGGCAGACCGCGTTCGCCCCGTACCCGATGAGCAGGGCGTAATGCATGACCTCCCGGGCGTCCCCGGTCTCGACGATGATCCCCGCCTGGGTCCGCAATCCCCTGCGGATGAGATGATGGTGCAGGCCCGCCGTGGCCAGGAGCGCCGGGATCGGCGCACGGTCCCTGTCGGCCCCCCTGTCGGTGAGGAGGAGAAGGGAGGCGCCCTCGGCGATCGCCTTGTCGGCCTTGACGAAGACCTGCGAGAGGGCCGCCGCCAGGGCCGCCCCGTTGCCGCCCGCCGGGAACAGGATGTCGATCTCGCGCGCCACCAGGTCCGGGTGGCTCGCCTTCCGCAGGCGGACCATGTCCTGGGGGGTGAGGATCGGGTGGGGGAGCTTGAGCATCCGGTAATGCGCCGGCGTCTCGTCGAGGAGATTCTTCTCCCGCCCGACGAATGCGCGCAGCGACATGACGAGCTCTTCCCGGAGCGGGTCGATGGGCGGGTTCGTCACCTGGGCGAACAGCTGCTTGAAGTATCCGTAGAGCAACTGGGGGCGGTCGGAGAGCACGGCGAGCGCCGCGTCGTCCCCCATCGATCCCACGGGCTCCTGCCCCTGGGAAGCCATCGGGCCGACGATGATCCGGATGTCCTCCTCCGTGTAGCCGAAGGCGTGCTGCTGGCGCAGCAGAACCTCCGGGTCCTCGGGCCGGATCTCGGGCGGAGAGAAGAGCCCGCGCATCTCGATCTTGTGGTCCTTCACCCAGTGGCGGTAAGGGCGCCGCCGGGAGATCTTCGCCTTGATCTCGTTGTCCGGGACGATCCGCTTCTCCTGGAGGTCGACGAGGAACATCTTCCCCGGCTGGAGGCGTCCGCGCCGCAGGATCTCGTCGGGCGGAAAATCGAGGACCCCGGTTTCCGAGGCCAGAACGATGAGGCCGTCCCGGGTCACGGTGTACCGGGCGGGCCGCAGGCCGTTGCGGTCGAGGGTTCCGCCGATGTAGCGGCCGTCCGTGAAGATGAGTGCCGCCGGGCCGTCCCACGGCTCCATGAGCGCCGAGTGGTACTCGTAGAAGGCCCGCTTGTCCTCGCTCATCTGGTACTTCGGGCCGAACGCCTCCGGCACCATCATCATCATCGCGTGCGGGAGCGAGCGCCCGGTCATGACGAGCATCTCGAGGGCGTTGTCGAAGATCGCCGAATCGCTTCCCTCCTCGACGAGGATCGGCTTGACCTTCTCGAGGTCGGCGCCGAGGATGTCCGACGTCATCAGCGCCTCGCGGGCCCGCATCCGGTTGATGTTCCCCCGCAGGGTGTTGATCTCCCCGTTGTGGGCCAGGAGCCGGAACGGGTGGGCGAGGTGCCATGTCGGGAGCGTGTTCGTGCTGTAACGCTGGTGGACGACCGCGAACGGGCTCGCGAAAAGGTCCTCCTGGAGGTCCGGGTAGAAGAGGGGAAGCTGGGACCCCGTGAGCAGCCCCTTGTAGACGAGTGTCCGCGACGAGAGACTGGGGATGTAGAACTGGCTGCAGTCCCCGTCCTCCCAGCGCCCGATCTCCTTCTCGGCGAGTCGCCGGATGACGTAGAGCTTCCGCTCGAAGGCCTCGGGGGCCGCGCCCCCGCGGTCGAGGAAGCACTGGACGATCGCCGGCATCGTGGAGCGGGAGAGCTCTCCGAGGTGGCGGTCGTTGACCGGGACCTTGCGCCAGCCGATCACCGGGTGTCCCTCTTTCCGGGCGATCCGCTCGAAGGCCGCGACGGAACGGTCGGCCAGCCGTTTGTCCGCGGGAAGGAACGTCATGCCGACGGCGTAATCCCCCCGCGGGGGAAGCGTGAAGCCGAGCCCCTCGTAGGCGAGGCGGAAGAACGCGTCGGGGATCTGGACGAGGATACCGGCCCCGTCGCCGGTCGCCTTGTCC
>JBLNEU010000020.1:0-3214 GCA_050263015.1 Deltaproteobacteria bacterium
CCCCTTTCCCCGTTCCCTTCACATGAACGGTGGTCTCCCCTCCGGCGATCAGGGCGGCGGTTTCGCCCGGCGCAAGGGAAGAGGAAAGATGACGCAATTCCGCCACGAAGTCCTTCGCGCATTCCCGGGCTTCCCCCGAAAGGAAACCGGGCAGGAGGCGAATCGGATCGAGGCCTTCGCCCTTTGCGGTCGCGGCCGCCGCCTCGAGGGCCGTGCGGTTCGATCCCGCGACGACGCAAGTCACTCCGGCGAAAACGGGATCGCCGGGCTTCGGGGTCTCGTCGTGCGCTCCGGCCGCCCCCGCTTCGAGATGGCGGAGCACGCTGCGAGCCGTCTCGCGGCGGATCCCCAGCCGGGAGATGACCGTCAGCGCGTCCCCGTACGTCGTCGGATCGGGGGAAAACGGCCCCGAAGCGATGACGGCAGGGTCGTCCCCGGCGACATCCGAGAGGAGAAGCGCCCATACCCGCGCGGGATGCGCCGCGCGGGCGGACCGGCCCCCCTTGATCCGCGAAAGATGTTTTCGAACGGCGTTGAGAGATGCGATGTCGGCCCCCGCCCGCAGAAGGAGATTCGACAGGGCCGCCTTTTCCCGGAGTGAAACCCCCTCCACCGGGGCGGCGATCATGGAGGAGCCGCCGCCGGAGATCAGGGCGATCACGAGGTCCCTCTCTCCAGCGCGGGAAAGGATGGAGAGGATCTCCCGCGCCGCGGCGAGGCTTCCCCGGTCGGGAAGGGGATGTCCGGCCTCGATGAACCGCATGACCCCCGAGCTTCCACCGCTTCCGGGCGGGACGGCCAGCGCCCCGGCCGCGACCCTCCCGCCGACCGCGGCGAGCGCCGCTTCCCCCATCGCCCTTGCGGCTTTCCCCCCTCCGACCAGGAAGATATTTCCGGTGCCGCTCCACGGGGCGGAAGCCGCGGTCCCGCCGCAGGCGAGCGACACCCCGTCCGACCCCGCCCGCAGTGACTCCTTCACCAGCCGGACCGGATCGGAGGCATTCAACGCGGCGCGGAATATCCGGATGAGGCGGTCCCCGGTTTTCACCGTCATCGTCTCCCCGCGGGAGCGATCCCGCGATGACTGTTTCATGGCACGATCGCCTGAAGGTGGCAAGGGATTTCGTGATACAATTTTCCCCCGATCCATCAATAAAGCGGACGAGCCGGCAGGACGAAAGGAGCTTCCATGACATTTCGCTGGATGGCGGTGATTGGGGTCGTGCTCTTGGCAGGCGCGGGGTGGGCGGAGGAGACTGCCGTTCTGAAGACCCAGAAGGACAAGGTAAGCTACGGCATCGGGATGAACATCGGAAAGAGCCTGAAAAAGGACGCGATCGACGTGGACGCCGACCTGCTCGTGAAGGGGCTCAGGGACAGCCTTTCGGGCGACAATACCCTCCTGAGCGAAGAGGAGTACCGCGCCACGCTGACCGCTTTTCAGAAGGAAATGATGGAGAAGCAGATGGAAGCTTCGAAGGCGCTGGCGGAGAAGAACAAGAAGGAGGGAGAGGCGTTCCTCGCCGGAAACGGCAAGAAGGAAGGCGTGGTCACGCTGCCCTCCGGCCTGCAGTACAAGGTCATCAAGTCCGGGACCGGCAAGACCCCCAAGGCCGGCGACACGGTGGAGACCCATTACCGGGGGACCCTGATCGATGGAACGGAGTTCGACAGCTCCTACAAACGCGGACAGACGGCGACCTTTCCCGTCAACGGCGTGATCCCCGGATGGACCGAGGCGCTTCAGAAGATGAAGGAAGGCGATAAGTGGCAGCTCTTCGTCCCGTCGAACCTCGCCTACGGCGAGCGCGGTGCGGGGCGCGACATCGGTCCGAACGCAACGCTCATCTTCGAAGTCGAGCTGATCGCGGTCAAGTGATTCGCCCTCCGGAACCCGGGCGCGAAGGGGAAGGGACGGTTCCCGACCTTCGCGCCCGGTTCCGCACCGGCATCGAGGCCGGGTTGCGGACGTCCCTCCAGATCCTGAAAGTCACGATCCCTCTCTACGTCGCGGTGGATCTCCTCAAACGGACTCCCGTCATCGATCTCCTGGGCGGCTTCTTCGCGCCGGTGATGGGGCTGTTCGGGCTCCCCGGCGAGGCCGCCTTCGCCTTCATCGCGGCGTTCCTGCTCAACCTCTACGCCGCAATCGCCATTCTCGTTCCGCTTCAGCTCGACGCGTTCCAGGTGACCCAATGCGGCCTCATGATGGGGATCGCCCACAACCTGGTGGTGGAAGGCGGGGTTCTGCGGAGCACCGGTGCGCGCGGCGGATTCCTCACCCTCTGCAGGATCTGCATCTCCGCGGCGACGGGGCTCGCGCTTCACGGCGCCCACCGGGCGGTGTCGGGATGATGGAGGCGGTGGCGGTCGCGTTTCTCGGCGCGCTGAAGCTGTCGGGGAAACTCGTACTCATCATCGTTCCGCTGGTGACGCTCTTCGAGCTGCTGCGGCATCATCCCGCCTTCCGTCGAACGGGCGACGCGGTGGATCCGCTCATGCGGGGAATCGGGTTGACCCGGGAGGCCGCTGTTCCCCTCTTCACCGGGGTTTTCCTGGGAATCGCCTATGGCGCCGGAATCATTATCCGGGTCGCGCAGGAAAAGCGCCTCCCGGCGCGGGAGCTGTTCCTGATGGGCCTGTTTCTGGGGACGTGCCACGCCGTGGTAGAGGACACCCTGATCTTCGTGGTGATCGGCGGTAGCGCGTGGATCATGCTGGGCGTGCGGCTGGTCATTGCGATCTGCTTGACGGCGCTCCTGGCCCGCCTGTGGAAACCCGAGCCCGGCTAGGCTCTCCCCCGGAATTTCCGGACAGCCCTGGAAAACGCCTCTTCCCCGAAGCCGCATCCTTCCGCCCGCGCCATCTTCAGCATCTGGGTTTCCGAGAGCCCCAGGTTGGCGAAATGAGGGTATTTCACGCGGACCCAGTCGGAAGGAGTCACCTTCGTCTTCTTGTAGATCTTCAGCTGGAGCATCGCGCCTTCCCGGGTCGCGTTCCACAGCCGGTGGAGAAACTCCTCGTCGGGGACCGGCCTGGGAGATTTCTTCTTCCAGAGGAACCCGTGGAGCGCTTCCTGGACCCAGCCCTCGCCCCAGAACATCATGTCCACGCCGGGGAAGGGACGGAGAAGGCGGTCCTCCTTCCGCTGCATGCGGGCAAGGAGCCTCTGGCGGGTGGCCTCGTCCAGTCCGGCGATCATGACGAGGTCCCG
>JBLNEU010000021.1:0-8545 GCA_050263015.1 Deltaproteobacteria bacterium
CCCTGACGACGGCCACCTTCACTCCGAACTGCCCGCTCAAGGAAGGCACCGTATACGTCGGCACGATCATGGCAAACGGCATCGCCGTGCAGACCGCGCCCAGGACGTGGCAGTTCACCACCATCGCCGAAAGCCCCGACACCGACCACGACGGGGTCCCCGACAACGAGGACGACTTCCCGCGCAACCGCGGGAAGGCCACGCCTCCGAATCCGAAGGGACACGGCAAATACCTCGTCGAAGTGGACGCCGACTCGGGCATTTACCTCTCGGCGATGACGGCGGTATCGGACACCTCCGCCCGGCTGAACCAGGCCGGCAGGCTCGCGGGTTACGAATTCAAGGACGGCGTGATCTCCTACAGGATCGAGGGCGTTCCCGTCGGGGCCACGGTCACCCTGGATATCGTTTCTCCGAGCGGAGTCCCCAAGGGGAGCAAGGTGTACAAGGTCGATGAGACCGGGTTCCACGAGTACTCAAGCGCGGTCATCAACGGCAACACGGTCACCCTGACCCTGACGGATGGAGGGTCCGGGGACAGCGACGGCTTGGCCAACGGGGTCATCGTGGACCCGGTCGGCATCGCGTCCCCCGCGGCATCGGGAAGCGGCTCGATCGACCTTTCCACGAACGCCGCAGGAGGCGGCTGCTCGATCTCCGGTACCGATGATCGGAATGCCGCGGTTTCGCTGGGCATGCTGATCCTGCTCGGCGCCGCCCTGATCGGGGCGCGGGCCGTCGCGAAGCGGGCAGCCCGCCTATAGGCGAACGGTTCGCGAAAGCCAAAACGAAGGGCCGTCCCGGCACCCGCCGGGACGGCCCTTTCTCGTAGCAGCGCGCCGGTCCGCGCGGACCGGCGTCCCTTGGCTAGACGAGCCCCTGCGCCGTCATCGCCCGGGCGACCTTGATGAAGCCGGCGATGTTCGCGCCGTTGACGAGATTGCCCGGAGATCCGAACTCCTCGGCCGCCTCCGAGCAGTTGACGTAGATGTTCCTCATGATCTGCTGGAGCTTGACGTCCGTCTCTTCGAAACCCCACGCCTCCCGCGAGGCGTTCTGCTGCATCTCGAGCCCCGAGGTGGCCACGCCGCCCGCGTTGGCGGCCTTGCCCGGCCCGTAGAGGGTCCCCGCCTGGATGAACACGTGCACCCCTTCCGGGGTGGTCGGCATGTTGGCCCCCTCGCCCACGGCGATGCAGCCGTTCTTCACGAGCTTCTTGGCGTCCTTCCCCGTGACCTCGTTCTCCGTCGCCGAGGGAAACGCGATGTCGCACGGGATGTCCCAGATGTTGCCGTTCGCCGTGAACTTGGCGGACTTGTGGTAGTCGCAGTAGTCCTTGATCCGCCGCCGCTCGACTTCCTTGAGCTGCTTGACCGTCTCGAGGTTGATCCCCTTCTCGTCGTAGATGACGCCGTTGGAGTCGCTCATCGCGATCACCTTCCCGCCGAGCTGCTGGACCTTCTCGAGGGTGTAGATGGCGACGTTCCCCGAGCCGGACACCAGGACCTTCTTCCCCTTGAACCCGTTCTTCTTGGCGGACAGCATCTCGTTGACGAAGTAGGTGCAGCCGTAGCCGGTCGCCTCGGTGCGGACCTGGCTTCCGCCGTAGACGAGCCCCTTGCCCGTCAAGACCCCCGCCTCGAACTTGTTCGTCAGCCGCTTGTACTGGCCGAAGAGGAAACCGATCTCCCGCCCCCCGACGCCGATGTCCCCCGCCGGGACGTCGGTGTGCTCGCCGATGATCCGCCACAGCTCTGTCATGAAGCTCTGGCAGAACCGCATCACCTCGGCATCCGACTTTCCCTTCGGGTCGAAGTCGGAGCCGCCCTTCGCCCCGCCGATCGGCAGCCCGGTCAGCGAGTTCTTGAAGATCTGCTCGAAGCCGAGGAACTTGATGATCCCGAGGTAGACCGACGGGTGGAACCGCAGCCCCCCCTTGTAGGGACCGAGGGCGCTGTTGAACTGGACCCGGAATCCCCGGTTGATGTGGACCTGCCCCCTGTCGTCCAGCCAGGGCACCCGGAAGATCGTCTGCCGCTCGGGCTCGCAGATCCGCTCGATGATCTTCGACTCTGCGAACTCCGGGTACTTGACGAGCACCGGCCCGAGCGAGTCGAGGACCTCCTTGACCGCCTGGTGGAACTCGGCCTCGCCGGGGTTCCGCTTGATCACGTCCTGGTAGATCGCCTCCAACCTCTCCGTCAACGCCATACATTTCCCTCCTGGCTTCTTTTCGCGGAGTGTCCCCCGCCAGCTACGACCAGTCTCGCCCCCGCATTTCCTCCCGTCAAGAATTGTTGGTGAAAACGGGGGTAATCGGATACAATAGGACATTCTTCGGGGGGCCCGATGCAGGAACGGCTCGATGCGAGACTTAAGGAGCTCCCGGCCGCGGCGGTGCACGGGATCATCGCGCGGATCGCGGAGATCGACGAGTTCAAGGGATGGTGGGGAGGCCGGGACCTGCCGTCCCCCGCGGTGCTCGCCCGCCTGAAGAAAAGGGCCGCCGCGGCCGCGGCGGACGACGCCTCCCGCACAGGGCCGGGAGAGCCCGCCGACCCGTCGCGGGCGGCGCGGTACGCCGAAGTCCTCCGGGCCGTCTTCGAAGGCCACCGCGAGATGGCGTTCGGAGAGGAGCTCGTCCTCCGGCTTCACGCCCGGCTTCTCGGATATCCTCCCGGGAACCAGGGGACGCGCGGAGGCTACAAGACGACCCTGGACCGCGAGGCGCCGCCGCGCCGGGGAATCGAGTCGGTGGCGCTGCGCCCGACCGATCCGCTCCTCACGCCTCGCGAGATGCAGGCCGCCGCGGGATGGGCCGCGTCGCGGCTCGCCTCCGCCGCGTTCCACCCCCTCCTCGTCAACGCCGGGTTCATCCTCGAGTTCCTCGCCATCCGCCCCTTCGCCGACGGGAACGGACGCCTGAGCCGGATCCTCACGACCCTCCTGCTCCTCAAGTCCGGCTACGCGTTCGTTCCCTACGCGTCCCTCGAAAAGGCGATCGCGGACCGGCGGACGGAGTACTACCTCGCACTGCGCCGGAGCCAGGCGAACCGCAACGTGCCGCGCCCGGACATCTCGCCGTGGCTCGTCGCCTTCCTCGACGCGATCCGCGCCCAGGCCCGGGATCTCCGGGGGACGGTCTCCGGGCGCCCGGCCGAAAGCATCCTGTCGGAGAACCAGATCGCCGCCCTCGACCTCCTGCAGCGCAACCGCGAGGTGACGAACCGCCTCGTCAGCCGCGAACTCGGAATCCCCCGGGACACGGCGAAGCAGGTCCTCGCCCGGCTCGTCGCCCTCAACATGATCCGGCGCGTGGGCGCCGGGCGGGCCGCGAGGTACCGGAAGGCCCCTCTTCAGGGAAGCGGCGAGGACGCCAGGTAGCAGACCGCCCGCTGGGTCAGGCAGTTCGCGTTGAGGTGGATCCGCCGGCCTCCGGGGATGCCGTCCGCGTCGATCACCCGGACGACGCCCGCCCAGCAGGCATCCTCGGGAAGCAGCCGGGCGAGCCGGTTCTCCTGCCCTTCGAAGAACGCCAGGTTCAGGGAGTTTCCCGGGCGCCCCGAGGAGACGGCCATGTAGAGGATGTCGGACTCGACCAGGTCGTTGAAGAAGTGGGTCCCGAGGGACACGTCGGGAACCACGCCGCCGCCCATCCCGACGATCTCGCAGAGCACCGAGACCGCGTTGATCTCGGCGAACGACACGGGCACGCCGAGGGACGGCGTGCTCGTCCCCCATCGCCCCGGCCCCAGGAGCATCACCCTCTTTGCGCGCTCCCGGGCGGCGCCCGCGTGGGTCAGCCGCCCGATCAGCCGGGCGATCGAATGGCGGTCGCCGACCGGGAGCGCCGCGTAGGCGGACGGCGAGACGTAGATCATCCGGTCCACGGCGCCGAGGGAGCTCTGCCCCACGATCGTCCCCCGGGCCTCCAGGAGGATGTCCCCGGGCGCCAGGCCCCCGGGCGGCGGCACGATGATCCCCCCCTCCCTGATCTGGAGCGGGCGGCACTGGACGAGGTTGATCCGGCAGCTTCCGTCCGGGAGGAAGTTGGCGGTGAACTCCACGTCGACCGGGTAGTCGTAGGCGCGCCGCAGGGTCGCGAGCATCTCCCGCAAGTCCTCGACGAACGGCGTCCCGGAGAGGAGCCGGTCGAAGGTGAAGACCCATGGCGCCTGCGTCGCGGGGCGCCTCTGCGCATCGCCGCCGCCGGCGGGCGCCTTCCGCGAGGCGAACATGGCGACCGGCAGCTCGGGGCTCGCCTTGACGACCTCGTCGCACGGGATCGTGGTGAACCTGTTCTCCGCGAGGTCGATGACGTCCGCGCGCCGCTGCGCGACCTCCATCACCTCGTCGATGTCGGCCTGCGGCCTCCGCAGGGGGGCGTTCAGGGCGACCACGCGCGTGTAGTCGTCGTCGGACCGCTCCACGGCCCGTGTCCCGAGTCCGAAGACGAGGCGAAGCACACCCGCCTCCGGCTGGATGTATTCGCTCCACACGTACGGGTTGTACGACAGGCCGACCCCCGCGACCTGGGGGTAGAAGAGATGACCGTGCACCGCCCCCGAAACGCGCTGGATGAGGATCGCCATCTGCTCGTCCCGGTCGAGGAGCCCGCGGCGGGAGCGGTACATCAGCGCCTCCCGGCTCATCGTGCTCGCGTAGACCGTCCGGACCGCGGACAGAAGCGCTTCGAGCCGCTCCTGCGGCGAGCCCTGGTTCGGGCAGAACAGGCTGTCGTATTTCCCGGTGAAGGCGTTGCCGAAACTGTCCTCGAGGAGACTGCTCGACCGGACGATGATGGGCGACTGGCCGAAATATTCGAGCATCGCCACGAACCGCTCCCGGATGAAGCGGGGGAACGTGCCGGAGAGGATCTTTCCGCGCGCCTCCTCGGCCCCGTCGAGAAATGTCTCGCGGTTCCTCTGCGTGCGGCGCACCCTCCAGCACCCGTTGCGGACGAGGTAGGTGTAGAAGACGTCGGAGCCCACGTAGAAGGAGTCGTGCGCCTCGAGCTTCTCCCGCCAGCGCCGGTCGGTCCGGCACAGGATCGCGCGGGCCAGGAGCATCCCCACCGATTTCCCGCCGACGAGGCCCGTTCCGATCATCCGCTTCCGGACGGCGAGCATGTCCGGCAGGTCGAGGTATCGGCCGACGAGATCGGCGAGGCGCTCGTCCCGGGTCACCATCATCCGGAGGAGGCGCCGGAAGATCTCGTCCGCCTCCGACGGAGGGAGCGAGCCGCTCTTCACGCCGTCCAGGACCTCGCGGGCCTGGAGGAACTTGCGGTCCCAGATGTCGAGCGTCCGGGAGACCGAATCGACCCGCTGCTCCGTGATGGCGACGAGCACCTCCGAGAGGGCGGCGCTCTGCGTCACGGGATGGAAGGCGCCGTTCTCCCGCACGTGCGGGAGGTACATCGTCGGCGAGTGGCGGTGGTCCACCTTCAGCGGGTGCAGGAAGAGCTTCTCTCCGTGCCGGAAGACGTCGAGGAGAAGCTGCGTCGTGTCCCGGATGGCGGCGACCGCCTCGAAGGAGTGGCTGTCCCGGATGAGCGCGAAGTAGGTCACGGTCTCGAGGTCGAACAGGTAGGGACAGGTGACCATGAAGAAGTTGCCGAGCATCAGGTCGCTGTACCAGTCGGCGGCGAGGTCGGAGAGGCAGTCGAAGACGTAGAAGGCGCCCCGCCCCGCCCGCTCGATCACCTTGTGGATCTCCGTCGTGAAGGTCTCGAACCCCACCTCGGGGTTGAGGCGGTGGATCTCGGCTCCCGAATCCTCGGGCACGAGCTCGGGATGCCGGGCGAAGCGGAAGTAGACGAGCCGTCTCCCTTTATCGAGGGCATCGGCGGCGAAGGGAGCGACGAAGCCGGCATAGTCCTCGATCGCGTCCACCTGCCACACGATGTTGTCGCCGGGCAGCACGCCCCGGACCACGCGGTCCAGGCCTGGCAGCCCGGTGCTGAGCGTCGTCCGTCCCGCGTCCATCCTTATCCCCCTGGGAATTCGTTCGATCCGTTCGACCGCCTTATACTAACATGGCACAGGAACTGACGAACTCAACCGAGAGGAGGAATCGCGACGATGAAGAGTTTTCGCGGATCGCTGGCGCTCGCAGCCGCCGGAGCGGTCATTCTGTACGGAATCGGAATCGCGGTCGCCGGGGCGGGGGCTCCCCGGAAGGCGGACAAGCCGTGCGCCGGATGCCCCCAGGCATCCGCGGACGATCCCGCCGCCCCCGCGATGACGGACAAGATGAAGGCGCACCTCGACGGCATGAAGAGCGCCGTGGCGGCGTTGCGGGAGAGCGAGAAGGCGCTCGCGGGGAACGAAGACCCGAAGGCGTTCCGCGAGGCGGTCATCGGGCACCTGAAGGCGCTCGACGACCTCCAGGCGTCCCACCTCACGCACATGGAATCGATGATGGGGCGGTTGCACGGCGGCAGGCCCGGAATGGATCACGGCAACCGTCCGGACTGCAAATGCGGGGATTGCAGGTGCACGGAGTGCATGCCGAAGGACGACTGCCGCTGCAAGGGCGACGGCCCCCCGGGGGCCGGCCACCGCCACTGATCCGCGGCGGCGGCCTTACGCCGAGCGGAACATGAAATACGACGCCCCGACCAGGCAGAGGCCGGCCCACAGGTAGTCGAGTTTGAGCGGCTCGCGCATGTAGAGCGTCGCGAACCCGGCGAAGACGACCATGGTGATCACTTCCTGGATGATCTTGAGCTGGCCCAGCGAAAACTGATTGAACCCGATCCGGTTGGCGGGCACCTGGAGGACGTACTCGAAGAACGCGATCCCCCAGCTCGCCAGGATCGCCAGCATGAGCGGCTTCGAGTTGAGGTTCTTCAGGTGGCCGTACCAGGCGAACGTCATGAATATGTTGGAGAAGAAGAGCAGGGTGACGGTCTTCACGGCTTATCGACCTCGGTTCGCGGGATTTCGCAAAACCGTACCATCATACTCACTTCGGCGCAAACGACAGGGGCCTTCAAGGATCCCTTGATCGGCGTCCCCGGCTCTGCCGGCTTGCGCCGCCGCGATAAAATGAAGGCATGACGTCGGCAAAGGGGCGGCTGCAGATGGAGGCGAAGTACGGCCTCCTCGAGTCGGGAGGCAGGGAGATTCCCGTCCGCGGCGCCAGGTACGGTCTCCGAAAGATCCTGGCCAAGTGGTCGATGGACGTGCCGGAAGTCATGACGGTGGACGGCGGGGTCTTCGGCGACGACCGGTTCTGGATCCGTTTCCTGGACAAGGACGACCGTTGCTACGTCGTCTTCGAGTTCAACGGCGAATTCGACATCCTCGACGAGATGCGGGTCGACAGCCTCGCCTGGGAGGGCGAAGAGTTCTTCGCCTCCCGCTGGCGTTGACGGACCCTCGACGATCCGGGAACGCCGGGGACCCTGAAAGGGGCCCCCGACGTTTCCCCCCCCCGGCTTCCTGCGCCCGCCGGGTGTCCGGTCAGGTTGATGGACGCCGGGCCTTCCCGGATTCCTCCCGGAAATAGTAGCCGTCGATCATCGCCTTGGTGAGCCGGATGTCCTCGGTGAGGACGAGGTAGACGTGGACGGCCGTGAACGACAGGAAGACCCACATCACGGTCGTGTGCCAGATCCGCACGGACACCGCCCCGCCGAAAGCGGCAAGGACCGCCGCAAACGCCGCCGGCCAGTAGAGGGCGAACCCGAGAATCGTCTGAAGCAGCGACACCACGAACAATCCGGCGTAGGCGAACTTCTGGAGCACGTTGTACTTCGCGTAGTCCGGTTTCTCGCGGCTCAGGAAGAGGTAGTACCGCAGGACGGGCGCGATGCCGCCGACGTCCGCGACGTGGGGCATGGCGATCTTCCACTTTCCCAGGGCGAAGAAGAAATAGACGTGGAAGACGCCCAGGAAGATGAACAGGTAGCCCGACGCGAGGTGGACGAACCGGGCGTTCTGCATCGCACCGAAGGCCTGGAATCCCGGGTAATGGATCTGGAGCCCCGACAGGATGAGCAGGACCGTGTCGGCCATGTGGGTCCAGTGGGTGAAGCGCTCGATCCCGTCGTGCTTGTAATAACGCTCCTCCGCCATGGCGCCCCCTTTCCCGGTCAGACGACCCGGAACTCCTTCACTTCGTTCGTCGCCGGGTGGATGATGTGCACCGCGCAGGCGATGCACGGGTCGAAGGAGTGCACGACCCGCAGGATCTCGAGCGGCTTGTCCGCGTCGAGGACGGGCGTGCCGACGAGGGCCTCCTCGAGGGGGCCGCGGACCCCCTTGTCGTCGCGCGGCGACGCGTTCCAGGTGGTCGGAACGACGCACTGGTAGTTCTTGAGCCGCCGGCCCTCGATGACGTTGTAATGCGCGAGCGCCCCCCGCGGGGCCTCCCACAGCCCCACGCCCTGCCCCTTCTCGGGCACGTCGTTCAGGGCGTACGTCTTCGTCTTGCCGGCCTTCAGGTTCCCGATGATCTCGCCGGTCCAGTCGATCATCGAATCGACGACGAGCTTCGTCTCGAGGGCCCGGGCCGCGATCAGGCCGAGGACCGACAG
>JBLNEU010000022.1:0-3592 GCA_050263015.1 Deltaproteobacteria bacterium
GGATCCTCCTGCACGCCCTGGAGCGGATGTCCCACACCGCGGAGGAGCTCGGGGATATTCTCCAGAGGCGCAGCGGGCTCCTGGGGGTGTCGGGAATCTCGTCGGATTTCCGGACGGTCCAGGAAGCGGCGCGGGAAGGAAACGGTCGGGCGAAGCTGGCCCTTGCGATCTACGCGGATTCGGTCCGCGCGGCGATCGGCTCGCTCGCCGTCGCGCTCGGGGGGATCGATGCCCTCGTTTTCACGGCAGGCGTGGGCGAGAACGCGGCCGACCTTCGCGAGGAGGTCTGCCGGGGACTCGACTGCCTTGGACTGTGGCTCGACCCGGGGCGGAACCGGACCGCGCGCCCCGACGCCGACATCGCCACGGCGAGCTCCCGCGGGCGCATCCTGATCCTCCGCACGCGGGAGGACCTCCACATCGCCCGCGAGGCGCTTCGCGTCGCGGGAACGCCGGGAACGGGTTGACGCGGGAGGCGGCGGTCCGCCGCCTCCCCGAAGGTCGCTCAGTCGGTGTCGCGGGTCTTCGACGCCAGCTCCCTCGTGAACGCCTCCGCCCTCTTCCGAAGCTCCCCGGGCGGGACGTCCTCGACATGCGTCGCCAGATCCCAGGCGTACCCGAACGGATCGGCGATCGACCCGAACCGGTCGCCCCAGAATGCGTTCGTCACCGGCTGCCTCAATGTTCCGCCGGCATCGACCGCTTGCCGCACCGCGGCATCGGCATCCTTGACATAGAGGTAGAACGAGCTGGTCGCTCCGCCCAGCGACTCCGGCGACCGGCACCCCGTGCCCGGCAATTCGTCGCCGAGGAAGATCCGCGAATCGCCGATCCGGAGAGCGGCGTGCATCACGCTCTTTCCGTCCGGCCCGTCCACCCGGTCCAGCAACTCGGCCCCGAAAGCCTTCCTGTAGAATTCGATCGCCTTGCCGGCACCCCGGATCGTCAGGCACGCCGTCACGGTATGGTACCCCTCCGGGATCGGCGCCACCGCCCTGGCCAGCTTTCTCGCCGCTTTCATCCCCCTCCTCCTTTTCCCGTAATGCCGGTTCCCGGGTTGCCGCCTTCCCCACCCCCTCCCGGATGAGGTCCATCCGCCGGGCGGACCGCCCGCATGCGAGGCGGCATCAGCCGCCGACGACGGCTTTGCGACGGCGCCACGTGGTCCATGTCACGCCGCTTCATCGAGGGTCGCGGCATCGCGCTCCTTTCCGTGGTCGCGCGCGATGAGCATGTAGATGGACGGGACGACGAACAGCGTGAAGAAGGTCCCGATGAACATCCCCCCGACCAGCACGAGACCGATGGAGTTTCGAGCGGCGGCGCCGGCCCCGGTGACGAGCGTCAGCGGGAAGTGCCCGGCGATCGTGGCCGCGCTGACCATGAGGATGGGGCGGAGGCGGGTCATGGCCGCCTGCCGCACGGCCTCGAGCTTGGACAGGCCCTGCAGCTGCAGCTTGTTCGCGAACTCGACGATCAGGATGCCGTTCTTGGAGACCAGCCCGACCAGGGTCACCAGCCCGACCTGCGAATAGATGTTGAGCGTGGTGGTCCAGCCGCGCGTCCAGAACGGCACGTTCGGATCGGGCATCTTCAGGAACGTGAAGATGAGCGCCCCGAACATCGCCAGCGGCACGGAGCCCGCGAGGATGACGAACGGATCGCGGAAGCTGTTGAACTGGGCCGCCAGGACCAGGAAGATCAGCACGACGGCGAGGCCGAAGGCCGGCAGGAACCGGCCCCCTTCCGTCCGCAGCTGCCTGGATTCGCCGGTATAGTCGATCACGTAGCCCTGCGGAAGGATTCTGGCGGCTTCGTCCTCCATGAAGCGCAAAGCCTCGTCGAGCGGCCGGACGGCGACGCCGCTGATCTTGACCGCGTTCAGCTGCTGGAAACGGTTGAGCGACCGCGGGACGACCGATTCGCGCACCGTCGCGACCGTGCTCAGGGGGACCAGCCGGCCGTTCGGGCCGGACACGTACACGTCCTTGAGCTGGTCGGGGTTGAGCCGGTCGACCCGCTGGATCTGCGGAATGACCTTGTAGCTGCGCCCGGCGATGTCGAAGCGGTTCACGTAGTTGCCGCCGACCAGCCCGCCGAGGTCGCCGCCGATCTGCTCGAGGCTGAGTCCCATGGCGGCCACCTTGTCCCGGTCGATGACGAATTCGGACTGGGGCTGGTCGATCTTGACGTCGACCAGCGGCGGAAATGCGAACATCTTGCTCTGGATCGCCTTCAACTGCAGCTGGTTGGCGAACTCCAGGATCCGCCCCGTCTCGGCCGTCGAGGCCAGGACGAATTCGACCGGGAAATCGCCGCCGCCCGGGAGAGCGGGCGGCGTGACGGGGAAGATCCGGATGCCGGGAACCTTCTGCAGCTCCTGCTGGACGGCGGGCAGGATTTCGAGCACGTTGCGATCGCGCTCGTCCCACGGTTTGGCGACCATGCCGCTGAACCCGGCATTGGGGAACGTGAGCTGGAAGGTGAAGTCGGCTTCCGGCACGGCCTGGAAGACCTTGTTGACTTCCGTCGCGAAGTAGCTGTTCTGCTCGAGCGTCGAGTTGGCGGATGCGTCGAGTATGCCGAATATGACTCCCTGGTCCTCCATCGGCGCCAGCTCCTTCGCCGACATCATGTACATCGGAATAGTGACGAGAGACACGACGATCCAGACAGCGTAGACCGCCGGACGCGCTGCCAGGGTGGCGTCGAGACGGCGGCCGTAGGCGACTTTCAGCCGCTCGAAGTCGCGGGAGATGCGGCCGGCCAGTCCGCGCTCCGCGCCGCCGGCTTTCAGAAGCATGGCCGACATGACCGGCGACAACGTCAGGGCCACGATCCCGGAGATGGCGACCGCACCCGCCAGCGTGAAGGCGAACTCGCGGAAAAGCGACCCGGTCAGGCCGCCCTGGAGGCCGATCGGAAGATAGACCGCCGCCAGGGTGACGGTCATGGCGATGATCGGGCCGACGAGCTCTCGCGCGCCGGTCACGGCCGCCGCCCGGGGCGACTTCCCCTCGCGCAGGTGGCGTTCCACGTTCTCCACCACGACGATCGCGTCGTCGACCACCAGTCCGACGGAGAGGACGATCGCCAGGAGCGTCAGCAGGTTCACGGTGAAGCCGAATGCCTGCATCAGGAAGACGCCGCCGATCAGCGACAGCGGGATCGCCACCACCGGGATCAGGACCGAACGGAAGGAGCCGAGGAACAGGAAAATGACGACCACGACGATCAGCAGCGTGTCGCCGAGGGTCTTGAGCACCTCGCGGATCGCGTTGGAGATGTAGTTCGTGGCGTCATAGGCCACGCGGGCATTGAGCCCGGCCGGCAGGTCTCTCCGGATGGAGCCCATCTCCGCCCTCACACGCTTGATGACGTCGAGCGAGTTGGCGTTGGGGAGCGGCCAGATTCCCATGAAAACCGCCGTCTGGCCGGAAAAGCGGACGTCGGAGTCGTAATCTTCGGCCCCCAGCACGACATCGGCGATGTCCGCGAGCCTGACGATGGTCCCGTTCCGCTGGCGCACGACCAGGCGCCTGAACTCGTCGACCGTGCGGAGGTTGGTGTCGGCGGTGAGGTTGACCTGGAT
>JBLNEU010000023.1:0-6791 GCA_050263015.1 Deltaproteobacteria bacterium
ACGCGGATCTGGCGCCCCCTGACGCGGATCTTTCCCTCCTCCTGCAGCTTCTTGAGCGTCCGGGAGAACGTCTCCGGGACGGTTCCCAGGCGGGACGCGAGGACGTTCTTGCCGAATTCGAGCTCGAGGACGGCGCCGTCCGCAAGGGGCACGCCCCGGCCCTTCAGCTCCTCGGCCACGAAATGGACGAGGCGGGTCTCCACGTCGCGGAGAGCGAGGCTCTCCACGAGGTCCGTCATCCGCTTGAGCCACCGCGACATGGAGCCGAGCATTCGCAGCGAGATCCGCGGCGTCTTCTCGAGAAGCTCGATGAACTGCCGCTTCGGGACGAAGACGAGCTCGCTGTCCTCGAGGCCCTCCGCGCTCGCCGGGAAGTGGCCGCCCTCGAAGATCGTCGCCTCGGCGAACGACTGCCCCGCCTCGATGACGTGGAGGACCTGCTCCTTCCCCTCCGCCGACAGCTTGAAGACCTTGATGCGGCCGGACGACACGATGAAGAAACCGTCGGCGCGGTCCCCCTCCCGGAAGAGCGACTCCTTCTTCCCGCACCGGCGCGGCGACGAGATCGCCGCGACCCGGGCGAGGTCGTCGGGAGGGAGGTTCGCGAACAGCGGCGTGCGCCGGAGGGTCTCGGCCAACGAAGCGCTCATGGTATCATTCTGCAAGAATCCGGCGTTCGGTCAAGGCGTCATAACGCGTCAGATGGAAGGCGCCGGCGCGGGGCCGGAGCGGATCGGGGCGCACCCGCCGCGCAAGGGTCGATCGGAGGCGCGGCCGGGGACGGGCGGCCGCGACGCCTCCGCCGTCCGGCCGCCGCCCTGCGGGAGGTGACCGGCGATGACGGCGCTCTTCGCGGCGATCACGGAAGCCCTCGGGCTTGCGGAGCATCCGGTCCTGTTCCGGTACGTCGACGACCTTCCGCCGGGGACGCTCCTGCCCGCGGAAGGGGCACGCACCTGCCTTTTCGGCCTTCTCGCGAGGACGCGCGCCGACGGGCGGCCCGTGGCGCTCTCGGCGGCCCACCACGGCTGCCCCGGGGGCGGCTATTATCTCGGGTTCGTCGAGAAGCCCCGGGAGGGAATCGAATATTTCCTCTCGTGCGGGATCCCGGGGACGATGGAGGGCGAGCGGTACCTGAAGACCCCCGGGCTTGCGCGGGCCCGCATCGCGAACGCGCCCGTCCGCCCCGCGGCGGGACGATACGGGCTCTTCAGCCGGGCCGACGGCCCGCCATACGGCGAGAGGCCCGAGGCGGTCATCTTCTTCGCCAACCCCGACCAGATCGCCGGGCTCCACATGCTGGCCGGCTTCGACCGGGAAGACGACGCGGTCATCGCCCCGTTCTCCTCGGGGTGCGGGGCGATCGTCACCCTCCCCCTCGCGGAAGGCGCGCGCCCGGATCCGCGCGCGGTGCTCGGCCTGTTCGACCCTTCGGCGCGTCCCCACGTCGAGGCGAACGTTCTCACGTTCGCGGTTCCGTACCCGATGTTCGAGCGGATGGCCGGGAATGTCGCGGAGAGCTTCCTGACGGGGCGGACGTGGGGGACGATCCTGAAGCGGATCAGGGGATGACGGGGCCCCGGGCCTTCGCCAGCCCTTTAAGGGCTCTCGCGTTCCCGGGGTCGGCCTCGAGGATCTTCCGGAACTCGCCGATCCCCTCCTCGGTCATCCCGCAGGCGCAGTAGGTCGCGGCGAGGTTTCCGCGGGACGACACGTTCCGGGGATCGAGCGCCACCGCGCGGCGGGCCTCCTCGAGGGCCTCCGGGTAGCGGCCCTGCGTCGCGAGGGCGACGCCCAGGTTGTCCCGCGCCGGGGCGAGCGCCGGGTCGAGCGCGAGCGCCCGGCGGTAGAAGGCGATCGCCTCTTCGAACTTCCCCAGCTTCTGGCAGGAGACTCCCGCGTTGTACGGAACATCGGCGAGCCCGGGGGCGCAGTGCGATGCGCAGTCGTAGAGCGCGAGCGCCTCGTCCTCCCGGCCCTGCCGCGAGCGGGCGGCGCCGAGACTCTTCAGGTAGACCCCGACCATCTCCGTCTTTCCGAGCGACCGCAGGTACGGGCGGTTCGCAGTCACGCCGAAGGTCCGCGCGTACCGCGCGTCGGTCCATTCGGCCCCCTTCTCCGCCGTCTCGATGTTGATCCGCGCCCCGCCGTCCTCGTACCGGAGAAAGCAGTGGGAAGGAGCGTAGACCCCGTTGAGCGGCAGGCCGAGCCGCTCCGCGAGGGCGAGGGAGAGCACGGTGAGACCGAGGCAGTTGCCGCGCTTGCGCGCGAGGACGCGATCCGGGAGGTAATTCTCCGTGTCGCCGGGCGCGGGGTCGTAGGCGAAGCGCTCTTCCTCGTAGAGGAAACGGTTCAGGGCGGCGACGACGCGGCGCGGGTCCGTCCTGTCCGCCACGCGCGCGCGAAGGCGCGCGGCAAGCCGATCGATCTCCCTGCCGACGGCCGCCGTGTCCACGGCCCGGCCGTCCCGGTCGCGTCCGCCCGGGTACGAATGGTCCAGGATCGAATCGAGGAACGGGACGTCGCCGCCGGCATGCGCGGCGGACGAGTGGAGCCCCCCCGCGATGCCGCGGTGGACAGGAACGAGAACGATCGCCGCCAGGAACACGGAGCAGGCGGCACGCGCCCTTCGCACGTCTTCGACACCCCCGCATGATCAACGGGCCCGCGAGCGGGCCGTTCCTAACAGGGTAAAGGGTCCGCAGCGGTTCTGCAACAAGAACTATTCCCGATAACGGGTCGCGTTCACGCTGCGATAATGCGGAAGCGGGGAGGCGCCGCGCCGTCGCAAGACGAGCGACCCTCCCCGCTCCATGCGGCATTCCGACCGCGCGGCTACGGGCCCGTGTCGATTCCCTGCCTGAACCAGAGGCCGCCCGCTTCGACCGTCTGGATCTCCTCTCCGCTCGCGGATCCGGCGTCCGAGCTCATCCCGCGTTCACCGGTCGGAAGCTTGCCGGCCTCCACGGGTTCCCGGGTCTCGAAGTCGCCGGAGCCCAACGACGCCTCCGGGTCCGCGCTGCCCATCGACGAATGGCTTTCGGCGGGGCCGTACGTCCCCGACGAGCTGCCCCAATGCCAGTCACCGGCCGTCGATATGGCCACCGGTGCCACGAGGAATATCCCGACGACCGCCAACGCTATCATCTCCCTGCGACGCATGTTCTCACCCTCCTTTGACAGCGATCGTCGCCGCCGGAGGCGGCAACGCTTCTTCAGGGAATAGGATGAGACGCAGGGACCGAAGATTTCATGTCGCGAAAAATAAGGGCCGGCCCCCCCGCCGTGAATGGATCCCGGCGCGGGAACCGGCCCCGCATGCGCTCTCGACTCGAGGTTTCAGTTCGTGTCGATCCCGACCCTGTAGACGAGGCCTCCGATCTCGACCGTGGAAACCGGCTCTGCCGCCGGCCGGCTCTCCGCCTGCGGATTCCCGGACCCCGAAGAGGGCAGCGTGCCCGTCTCCATGGCCCACTGGTATTCCCAGGTCCCGGGCTCCGGCGCCTTCGTCGACTCGTTCGCCAGCGCCGCGCCGCTTCCGATGATAGTCGCCGCCACCGCTACCGCCGCCATGAGTGCCTTCATCGTCGTCTCCTCCTTATTCCGGTCCGGTTGAATGACCGTCACTCGCCAACTGGCGGATGTGAAATGCATCGCCCATGCCATCTCCGCGGTCGCAGGAACGGGGCACTATTTCGACGAGTTGGAGGATCAGGGCGGGCGGTGAGCCCGCGCGCCTCGAGAAATTTCTCCGGAAGAGCGGAGACTATTCGCCAGAGGCGACAGCGGTATGCGGACGGGCGGGTCAGGCTTCGCGCAACGTCACTCCGCTGCGTGCGGCGGCGTCGGCCCACTCCGGAAAGGGGATGCCGAGAAACGCGTCCACGACGACGGGGTCGAAGTGCGTCCCGCGTCCGGCCCTGATATGATCCGCCGCGTCGCGGAAGGACGACGCGGGGCGGTACGGCCGGGCCGTCGTCAGGGCGTCGAACACGTCGGCCACGGCGAACAGCCGCGCTCCGACGGGAATCCGCTCCCCCGCGATCCCGGCCGGGTATCCCGTCCCGTCGAACTTCTCGTGATGCGAACGGACCATCTCGCGGGCCTCGTCGAGGAGACTCATCTTCCCGATGAGGGCCGCGCCGGACTCCGGGTGCAGCCGCACCGCCTTCCATTCCTCCTCGCTCAGACCCTCGCCCTTGAGAAGGATGCTGTCGGGGAGCCCGATCTTGCCCACGTCGTGGAAAAGCGCGCCCGTCCGAAGCTGTTCGCGGATGTCGCCGTTGTCGAGCCCCATCTTCCCGGCGAGCAGAACCGTGTAGTCACGGACCCGGCTGGAGTGGAGCGCCGTCTCGTGCTCGCGCATTTCGAGAGTCGAGGCCAGCACCGAGAGGGTTTCCTTGTGGGCCTCCTCGGCCGCCTCCAGGGCGCACCGCTCGCGGTCGAACATCACCATCGACGCGATCGCGATGACCCAGACGCTGGCGATCTCCCCGACCTGGTCGGCCTGCCGCATCGGGTCGCCGCTCCAGTCGACCAGGATGTGGACCAGGAACAGGGCGGTCACGGCGGCCGCTGTCGCGATCGTCCACCGGACCCCGAGGCAGTAAGCGGCCATCAGGAGCGGCACGTAGTAGAGCTTCTGGAACAGGACGTGGGCCCAGTGCCAACCGTGCGGCCCCGCGGGAGTCGCGAAGTGGAGGATGGAGACGGCCGCCACGAGCAGAGCGATCACGGCGGCCTTTTTCCTGCGTACCCGAGTCATGTGGAGCGATCCCGCCTCACGGCTGCAAGTCCCGATGTTGAACGCGGGGCTCTCGCGCGATCGGACGGCCGGCGCCTCTGCCGGATCCGTCGCTTGACTCAATTATACGCCCGATCGCCGGGGCGATGGAGGGCCGCAAAGTCCAGGGACGTTCCTGCACTTGCCGAAAAGTTGAAGAACGTCCCTGAACTTTGCCTATTTGACGGTGTGGGAGAAGGAGGCCGTCCCCTTCTTTCCGCCCGACTCGATCACCACCTTGAAGGTGTATCTCCCCGGCTTGGGGAGGGTGACGTCGGCCCCGAAATGGCCTTCCATGGCCATGAAATCCGCGCTCGCCGTCTTCTTGTCCGGCCCTGCGACCATCACCGTCCCCTTCCCCTCCGTGACCGCCGCCTTCGTCTTGGGGTCGGTCAGGGAGATCGCGAGGTGGTGCGTCTGCGTCATCGTCCCTTCCATCTTCATCCCGGATGACTTGGCCTTTTCCATGTGCGCCTTCATGTCCATCAGGCGCGCTTCCCCGGTCCACGGCCCGATCTTGCCGCCGAAGACCTTGTCGCCCATCTTCATCATGTCGTGCCCCTGCGCCTTGTCTCCGCCGTGCATTCCCGGCATCGAGCCGTGCCCCATCTCCGCGGCGCCGGCCGCGCCCGGATACGCCGCGACCGCGAGCACCAACGCACAGACCGCGAAATGTCTCATCCGCATCGTCGTTCTCCTCCTACGTTCGTCATGGGTTCGGTCCGTCGAACGGTCTTTCCGTCACGCCGCTCCTCCGCCTCTGTTCAGATGCCGTTTCCGGTCCCGCCGGTTGCGGGCCGCAAGCCCTCCGCGGCCGGGGGCGTTTCCGGCCCGAGCTCCCGCGCCTTCCACAGCTTGTAGATCGCCGGGTACACGAGGAGCTCGAGGATGAACGACGTCACCAGCCCTCCGAGCATCGGGGCCGCGATCCGCTTCATGACGTCTGCTCCCGCGGAGGTGGACCACATGATGGGAAGGAGCCCCATGAACGCCGCGGCGACGGTCATGATCTTCGGGCGGGCGCGCTTCACGGCCCCGTGGATGATGGACTCGTCCAGATCGGACATGTTCCGGAGCAGCCCCTTCTTCTTCGCGTCTTCATGGGAAAGGTCGAGGAACAGGAGCATGAAGACTCCCGTCTCCGCGTCCAGCCCCAGGAGGGCGATCATCCCCACCCACGCCGCGATGGAGACGTTGTAGTCGAGCACGTAGAAGAGCCAAATGGCGCCGATGGCCGAGAACGGGACGGCGAGCATCACGAGCGAAGCCTTGAAGGCGCTCCGCGTGTTCATGTAAAGGAGCACGAAGATCAGGACCAGGGTCACCGGCACGACGAGCTTGAGGCGCTCGCGCACCCTGAGCATGTTCTCGTACTGGCCGCTCCACTGGAGCACGTAGCCGGTCTTGAGCGGGACCGCCTTCTCGACGGCCGCCTTGGCCTCCTCCACGTAGCCGCCCACGTCACGGTCCGCGATGTCGACGTACACGTAACCGGCCAGGAACCCGTTCTCGTCCCGGAGCATGGAAGGGCCCTGGACGAGCTTGATGTCCGCGAGCTGGGCGAGCGGAACCTGGGCGCCCATCGGAGCGGGCACCGGGACCAGGACGCGCCCCAGCCGGTCGACGTCCTCCCGGAGCTCCCGGGGATACCGCAGGTTCACCGGGTAACGCTCCCGACCCTCGACGGTCGTCGTGATGTTCTCGCCGCCGATGGCGCTCATGATCACGTCCTGCACCTTCTCGATCGTGAGCCCGTACCGGGCGAGCTGGTCGCGCTTCGGCTCGAAATCCACGAAGTAGCCGCCCGTGACGCGCTCGGCGAAGACGCTGCGGGTGCCCCGGATCGGCTTGAGAACCTGTTCCAGGTGCTCCCCGATCCGCTGGATTTCCGCGAGATCGCTTCCGTAGATCTTGATCCCGACCGGAGTGCGGACTCCCGTCGTCAGCATGTCGATCCGTGCCTTGATCGGCATGGTCCACGCGTTGGTGACCCCCGGGAAACGGACGA
>JBLNEU010000024.1:0-4226 GCA_050263015.1 Deltaproteobacteria bacterium
GTCTACTTCCTCACCGGGACCGACGAGCACGGCGAGAAGGTGCAGAAGACCGCCGCCGCGCAGGGCCTCTCGCCGCGGGAGCTCGCCGACCGCGTCGTCACCCGGTTCCAGGAGCTCACCCCCGCGCTCGACATCACGAACGACGACTTCATCCGGACGTCGGAGCCGCGCCACTACGCCTCCGTCCAGGCCCTGTTCCGGAAGTCGCTCGCCAACGGCGACATCTACCTCGGCGAGTACGAGGGGTGGTACTGCGTTCCGGACGAGGCGTACTGGACCGAGCTGCAGCTCGCCGACGGCAAATGCCCGACCTGCGGACGCGCCGTCGAGAAGCGGAAGGAGCCGTCCTATTTCTTCCGCCTCTCGAAGTTCCAGAAGCCGCTCCTCGACTATTACGCGAAGAACCCGAAGTTCATCCGCCCCGAAAGCCGGCGCAACGAGGTGGTCGCCTTCGTCGCGGGGGGCCTGAACGACCTCTCCCTCTCCCGCACGTCGCTCACGTGGGGGATCCCGGTGCCGGACCATCCCGGCCACGTGGTCTACGTCTGGTACGACGCGCTCACGAACTACATCACCGGCGTCGGCTACCCGGACAAGGGCGCGCTCTTCGACACCTTCTGGCCCGCGGACGTCCACCTCGTCGGAAAGGACATCCTGCGGTTCCACGCCGTGTACTGGCCCGCCTTCCTCATGTCGGCCGGCGTCCCTCCGCCGCTCGGGGTGTTCGCGCACGGGTGGTGGACCGTGGAGGGGCAGAAGATGAGCAAGTCGCTGGGGAACGTCGTGGACCCGTACGAGATGGTGCAGACGTACGGGGCGGACGCGTTCCGCTACTTCCTGCTGCGCGAGGTCCCGTTCGGGCTCGACGGCGACTTCTCCCGGAAGGCGCTCGTCCACCGGGTCAATTCGGAGCTCGCCAACGACTTCGGCAACCTCATCAACCGGGCGCTGGGGATGCTGGGAAGATATTTCGGCGGGAGGGTCCCCGCCCCGGCCCCGCCGGGCGAGGAGGACCTCGCGCTCGTCGCCAAATCTCGCGAGGTCTTGGCCGCGGTCGACGCGGCGATGGAGGAGCTCGAGTTCCACAAGGCCCTCGCGTCCGCCTGGGAGCTCGTCAAAGCGGGAAACAAGTACGTGGACGTGTCGGCGCCGTGGGCCCTGGCGAAGGACCCGGCCCGCAAGGAACGTCTCGGAACCGTCCTCTACAACATCCTCGAGACCGCCCGGATCTGCGTCCTCCTTTCGGCGCCCTTTATTCCCGCCGCGGCCCGGAAGATGTGGGAGGCGCTGGGCTGCGACGGCCGGGTGGAGGCGGCAAACCTGGACAAGGCCGGCGCGTGGGGGGGGCTTTCGACCGGCGTCACCCTGCCGAAGTCCGCCGTGGCGTTCCCGCGGATCGAGGAGTAGCGGAGTCTTCCCCGCCAGTGTATTTCGACACGCACGCCCATCTCGACCTCGACCCTCTCCGCGACATGGAAGCGGACGTGGTGCGGCGCGCCCGCGAGGCGGGGGTCTCCCGGATCGTCACCATCGGCATCGACCCGGAGAGCGGCGAACGGGCGCTAGAAATCGCCCATCGCCACGCGGGGGTCTACGCGGCCGTCGGGCTCCATCCGCACGACGCCGCCGCCTGCTCCGATGCGGCGATCGAGCGGCTCGACCACCTCTCCCGGTGCGACAAGGTCGTCGGCATCGGCGAGACCGGGCTCGATTTCTTCCGGGACCGGTCGCCGCGACCCGCCCAGCGGGCCGCGTTCCGGGAGCAGATCCGGCTCGCCCGGCGCCGCGGGCTTCCCCTCGTCATCCACGACCGGAGCGCGCATGACGAGGTCCTCGCCATCCTCGCGGAGGAGAAGGCGCACGAGACGGGGGGAATCATCCACTGCTTCTCCGGCGATCTCGCGATGGCCCGCAAAGCCGTCGGCCTGAACTTCCTCGTCTCGATTCCCGGCGCGATCACCTACAAGGGCTCGGACGCGCAGGTCGAGGCGGTCCGGGGACTGCCGCTGGAAAAGATCCTCATCGAAACCGACTGCCCGTTCCTCGCACCCCTGCCGCACCGTGGGAAGACGAACGAGCCGTCGTACGTCCCGCTGGTCGCCCGGAAGATCGCGGAGATCAAGGGTCTGTCGCCCGAGGACGTCGGACGGGTGACGACGCTCAACGCCCTGCGGATCTTCCGGATCCCCTCGGAGGAGGAGGTGCGCGTCTCCTACCGGATCCGGGGCTCCGTCTACCTCAACATCACGAACCGGTGCACCAACGCCTGCGTCTTCTGCGCGAAGCGGACCGACTATCACGTCAAGGGGCACTATCTCAGGCTCCCGGCCGAGCCGTCCGTCGCCGAGATCGTCGCCGAGGTCGGCGATCCGGCCGCGGCGGACGAGATCGTATTCTGCGGCTTCGGGGAGCCGCTCCTGCGGCTCGAGGAGGTCAAGGCCGTCGCCCGGGACCTTAAATCCAGGGGCGCAAGGATCCGGATCAACACGGACGGGCTGGCCAACCTCGTGCACGGGCGCGATATTCTCCCAGAGATCGAGGGTCTCGTGGATGCCCTTTCGGTATCCCTCAACGCCCCCGACGCGGAAACGTACGCCCGGATCTGCCCCAACCGGTACGGGGCGGCCTCGTTTCCCGCCCTCCTCGAATTCCTCCGCAAGGCGCCCCGGCACGTCCAGTCCGTCACGGCAACCGCCGTTGCCCTTCCGGGGCTCGACCACGATGCCGTCCGGCGCCTGGCCGAGTCGATCCCCGGCGTCTCGTTCCGGCTCCGCTCCTTCGACGAAGTGGGATAGGGCACGCGATAAGGTTAAAGTTCCCGCCCGTGCCGGCCGAAAAATCTTCGGATAGCGGGGTGCCGTGACGCCCCGCGATGCGAAGGGATCGCAGGAACGTGCTCATCCTTCTCCGCCACGTGACCGCCTTTTCCGGAGAACACCGTATCAACCCTTTGGCCCTCATTTGCATGAGACCGTTCGACATCGGAAGACTGCTCGCGCCTCGGCGCCCGGAGACAAGACCATGAAAAAGACGGTCGGGATACTCCTTATGTTTTCCACCTGTTTTCTGCTGATCGGAATCAATTATGCGGGAAGCGACACCGACGGGACGCTGACGATGAAAAGCTTCTCCGTCAACGCTCCCCGGGGGTGGACGGTCGAGAGAACGGGGGACGACCAGGTCGTCTTCCGGACGGCGGCGGCCCGGTCCGGCGAGGCTTCGATCGTCATCGCGGCCGACCCGGCCTCCGGGCCGGACGCCCGGGACGGCGCGTGGCGGAAGATCAGGTCGGTGGCCACCTACAAGAACGGGGTCATGTTCGAGGGGGAGGACCGTTTCTCCGGCGGGACGTGGCGCAAGATCGTCTACGGCGACGAGGTCCGCGGGCGAAAATTCCGGTGCGCCGACCTCTTCTCCCAGGACGGCGAGACCCAGTGCCTGATCCGCTTCTCCTGCCCGGAGAACCGGTTCGACGCGATGCTGCCGTATCTCAACTCCGTGAAGGAGTCTTTCGCCTTCGCCCCCGGGACAAGGACCTGACCGCGGGAACCGGCCTCCCCCGGTCGCGCGCGATCCGCCCGCCGGACGATTACTCCTTCCGCTCCGGCGGCCCCGCGTAGAGGTACCGCTCGAACATCCGCTGGTAGTCGGTCCAGCGCGCCCCCTCCCGCAGGTCGTCCATCGCCTCGAGGAAAGCGTTCGCCTTGGCGTCCATGTTCTCGACGAAGTGGAGGAGGACCGCCTCGAGCGTCTTGGGGCGCTTCGGCGAGCCGTACTCGAGCTCCCCGTGGTGGGACAGGATCATGTGCTTGAGGAGCATCGTCTTCTCCGCGGGGAAGCCGGGAACCTTCGCGCACTCGCCCGACACCCACTCCGCCCCCATGTAAAGGTGGCCGAGCAGCCGTCCCTCGTCGGTGTAGTCGAACGCCCCCTCGTACGAAAGCTCTTCCACTTTCCCGATGTCGTGGAGGAGCGCCCCGGCGACGAGCATGTCCCCGTTTACCCGCTCGTAATGACCGGCGAGAAACCGGCAGACGGCGGCCACCGAGACCGTGTGCTCGAGGAGCCCCCCGATGTAGTCGTGGTGCATGCGCTTTCCCCCCGGCGCCTGCCGGAACCGGCGCGCCGTCTCGGCCACGGGAGGATCGGGGAAGACGCGCGTCAGGAGCGCCCGCAGCTGCGCGTCCCCAACGCCCCCGACGAACCCCTGGAGCTGTTTCCAGAGC
>JBLNEU010000025.1:0-5647 GCA_050263015.1 Deltaproteobacteria bacterium
GGGGGAAAACTACGTGTTCATCCTCTCCGGACGGCTGGGGCTCAAGCTGGGAAAGGCGTCCTACGTGGCCCGCAAGGGAGAGAGTCTCTACTTCCGGGCCGAGACCGAGTTCGCGTTCTCGAACAAGGGCAGGACGCCCGTCGATTTCCTCTGGGTGAGGGCGAGCGGGCGCTGACGGCGGGATGGAACCGGGCAACCAACCCACGGAGCAGAAGGAAAAGAGGAGGACAATGGAACCGAATTCCGGCGACGATCCGGTCCCGCTGAGTCCCTCGTCGTCCCACCCCAACCCCGTCGGCCTGCCGTGGCCGCAGGTGACGCGGGAGGAGTGGAACGACTACCGCTGGCAGCTCTCCCACCGAATCACATCGCTCGCGGACCTGTCGGGCCTCCGGTACTTCCCGCGCGAGGAGGCGTCGATCCTCTCCCGAATCACCGACGCCTACCACATGTCGATCACCCCCTACTACCTCTCGCTCATCCGGCTCGACGACCCCGACGACCCGATCGCCCGGCAGGCGATCCCGTCCCAGGAGGAGTATTTCGGGATGGAGACGGGCGAGGACGACCCGCTCGAGGAAGAGAAGGACATGCCGGTCCCCGGGCTCACGCACCGCTACCCGGACCGCTGCCTCATGGTCGTCACGAACTTCTGCTCCATGTACTGCCGCCACTGCACGCGCAAGAGGATCTGGCCGCTCGGCGAGGCCGCCAAGACCGAGTTCGAGCTCACCAAGATGTTCAACTACGTCAAGCGGCACGACGAGATCCGGGACGTCATCGTCTCCGGCGGGGACCCGCTCACGCTGCCCACGGAGCGCATCGAGTTCATCCTCAAGTCGCTGCGGAAGATCCCCCACGTCGAGATCATCCGGATCGGCACCCGCGTCCCGGCGGTCCTCCCGATGCGGATCGACGACGCCCTTTGCGCGGTCCTCGAGAAGTACGGCCCCGTCTGGGTCAACACCCAGTTCAATCACCCCCGCGAGGTGACGGCGGAGGCGCGCCGGGCGTGCGACCGGCTGCTGCGGGCGGGAGTCCCCGTCAACAACCAGTCCGTCCTCCTCAAGGGAGTCAACGATCATCCCGAGATCATCCGGAAGCTCAACACGGAGCTCCTGAAGGCGAAGGTCCGCCCCTACTATCTCTTCCAGTGCGACATGGTGCGCGGGATCGAGCATTTCCGCACCCGCCTGTCCCGGGGAGTCGAGATCATGGAGGCGCTGCGCGGCCACACCTCGGGGCTCGCCATTCCCTCCTTCGTCGTCGACGTGCCCGGCGGCGGCGGGAAGATCCCCCTCATGCCGAACTACATCCTCTCGATGGGAGAGCAGCGGACGGTCCTGCGAAACTACGAGGGGATCCTCGTGAGCTACGAGGAGCCGAAAGACGACGGCCGTCCGTCCGCGCAGCCGGAGACCGAAGGACCGGGCGCCCGGCTCGACGTCTACCGGCTCATGACGGGCGAACTCAAGGCGCTGATCCCGGCGGGGAACGAACGGATGGCCAGGAGAAAGAGACGGTGCGAGTCGGCCTCTCCTACAACGTAAAGCCCGCCGACCCTCCCGACCACCTCCCCGTGGACGCCTTCGAGGAGTACGACTCGGAGGCGACCGTGGGCCACATCTGCGACGCGCTCACCGCCCTCGGCCACGAGGTCGTCCGCCTCGGCGCCGGGCCGGGGATCGTCGACCGCCTCCGGGAGCGCCGGCCCGACATCGTCTTCAACATCGCCGAGGGGGAAGGGGGACGGTGCCGGGAAGCGCACGTGCCCGCCCTGCTCGAGCTGCTCGGCATCCCGTACGTGGGATCGGATCCGCTGACCCTGTCCGTCACCCTGGACAAGCCCGTCGCGAAGCGGCTCGTGGCGTCCGAGGGGTTCGCCACGCCCCGGTTCCGCACCTTCCGCTCCGCCGGGGAAGCGGCGGACATCGACCTCGACTTCCCGGTCATCGTCAAGCCCGCATTCGAGGGGTCGAGCAAGGGGGTGCGCCTCGCCTCGCGGGCCGGAACCGTCGCCGAGGCCGTGAAGATGATCGGGTTCGTCACGGACACCTACCGGCAGGAGGCGCTCGTCGAGGAGTTCGTCCCCGGCGCCGAAGTGACGGTGGGACTCATCGGCAACGGGACTCTCCGGGTGGTCGGCATCATGGAAATCGTCCCCATCGGGATGAAGCGGGAGGATTTCGTCTACTCCCTGGAGGTCAAGCGGGACTGGGAGAAACAGGTCGAGTACCGCTGCCCCCCGAACCTCCCGCCGGCGACGCTCGCGGAGATCGAGAGGTGCGCCAGGGGGATCTACCGCGCGCTCGGCTGCCGTGACTTCTCGCGCATCGACTTCCGCCTCGACAGGGCGGGGGTCCCCCAGTTCCTCGAATGCAACCCGCTGCCCGGCCTCTCGCCGGGGTACGGCGACCTCCCGATCATGGCGGAGCGGATGGGGATGCCGTACCTCGACCTCGTCGGTTCGATCCTGTCGCACGCCCTCGACCGGCTGGGAGTCGTCGCCTCCCGATGACCCGGGAGCCCGGGAGAAAGCGGGTCGCGGTCCTCTACACGTCGGTCGTGGATTCCCTCAAGGGCATCGAGGGGAAGATGCGGCTGGACATGGACCTCGAGGTCAGCGCCAATGAGGTCACGGAGGCGCTTGCCGCCGGCGGGCACGACGCCCGCTACTTCGCCTTCGGGCCGGACGCGGTCGCCCTCGGCGCGGCGCTGCGCGACTACGGGGCGGACGCCGTCTTCAACCTGTCCGAGTGCCCGTTGAACTCGGCGCAGAAAGAGCCGCACGGGGCCGCCCTCCTGGAGCTCCTCAAGATCCCGTACACGGGGAACGGGCCGCTTCCCCTGTCCGTCTGCAACGACAAGGCGCTCACCAAGAAGATCCTCTCCGCGTCGGGCATCCCCACGCCCGAGTTCCGGCTCTACGGCTCCGTCCCCCGCGGGCGCTCCGGGCTTCGCTTCCCGGTCATCGTCAAGCCGGCCAGGGAGGACGGCTCCGCGGGGATCACCGAGGAGAGCGTGGTCGACGACGAGCGGGGTCTGAAAAACAGGGTGGCCCACGTGATCGAGCGGTACGCCCAGGAGGCGATCGCCGAGGAGTACATCGGCGGCCGCGAGTTCAACGTGGGCGTCCTCGGGAACGGCACGGTTGCCGACCCGTACCGGACCCTCCCCCCGGCCGAGCTCGTCTACCGGAACCCGAAGTGGCGGGTCTGCTCCTTCGAGTCGAAGTGGGACGAGAACCACCCGGCCTTCAAGGAGATCGCCCCCGAGTGCCCTGCCCGGGTCCCCGAGCCGCTGGGGAAGCGGCTTGCCGCCGTCACGCTCGAGTGCGCGAAGGAGTTCGGACTGCGCGGATACGCCCGCGTCGATTTCCGGATGACCCGCGGCGGGAAGCTGTGCGTCCTCGAGGTGAACCCCAACCCGGACATTTCCTCGAACGCCGGCCTCTCCCGCGCGGGCCGGGCCGCCGGCTTCACCCACAACACACTGATCCACGAGATCCTCCGCCTCGGGCTGGCCCTGGGGGCCCGTTGAGCGCCGTCCGCCGGATCGAACCCGGGGACCGCGAGGCGATCCGGGGCCTCGTCGAGGGAACCGGCGTCTTCAAGGCCCACGAGGTGGACGTGGCGATGGAACTCGTCGACGCCGCCCTCGGCAACCCGAAACAGGACGATTACCACCCCTACGTCCTCGCGGAGGACGACGGGACGGTGGCCGCCTACGCCTGCTTCGGGAAAAACCCGATGACCCGCTTCACCTTCGACCTCTACTGGATCGCCACGCGGAAGGACCGGATGGGGAAGGGGTACGGCAGGACGATGGTCGCCTTCGTCGTGGAGGAGGTCCGCCGCCGGGGCGGGCGGCTGCTCGTCATCGAGACGTCGTCGAAGGAGAGCTACGGCGACACGCGGGTCTTCTACGACAGGATCGGGTGCACCCTCGCCGCGCAGCTCAAGGATTACTACGACGAGGGCGACGACAAGCTCATCTACCTGCTTCCCGTCCGCTGAAAAGTCCAGGGACGTTCCTGGACTTTTCGCGGGGCGTCGAGAACTCCGCGTTTCCGTCGATCCCGCCCCGAAAAGTCGAAGAACGTCCCTGGACTTTTCGTCCCGGGATCACTCGCCGAAGATCCGCCCCAGGAGCGATTTCTCGATCTTCTGGACCGCGTCGAGCTCCCCCGCGTCGAGCCAGATGCCGTCGCAGGCAGAGCACTTGTCGATCTTGATCTGCTTGTAGTCGATCTCGATGAGCTCCATGCCGCACTTCGGGCACTTCATGTGGTGGAGGTCCTTGAGCCGCTTCCTCTCCTCGGCCACCAGGCGCTGCTGCTTCTCCTGCTCGGCCTTCTTCCTCTTCTCGAACTCCAGCCGCGCGAAATACTCCTCCTCGCTCTCCGTCGGCTTCCTGACCATGGGCGCCCTCCGGTCCGTGTCTTACGATCCGTCGACCTCGACGGCCTCGTCGGATTCAAGATACCATATGAAACCTCGCGCGGGGACGTTCCACGCCGCGGCAAGGATCGCCGCGTAACCGCGAACCTGGCCGACGTATTTCTCCTCCTCGCCGCCCTCCCGCCGCCCGGTCTTGTAGTCGACGACCCAGAGTTCCTCGCCGCCGCCCGCGGGCCCGTCCGGGCGGACCGCCCGGACGACGAGGTCGGCGCGTTCCTCGTCCGCCCGTCCTCCCCGGCACGCGAGCAGCGGGACCTCCGTTCCCACCAGGGAGGTCCGGGACAGCGCCGCGCGGAAGGGGCTCGCCGCGATCTTGCCGGCGATCTCGCGCCAGCGCGCCTCCTCGCCTTCATCCCAGGCGACCGCCTGCGGGAGTTCCTCCGGGGGCGGCCACGGCGAAGCGACGGGCGGAGCGGCCTCCAGGACCAGGTGGACCTTGTCCCCGAACCGCCTCCCCCGCTCCCGGTCGTGAAACTCGGTCAGGGAGACCGGCTCGGGAGGGAGAGGAGGCGGCGCCTCCGGCGGGGGAACGGCCTCTTCGCCGAACGCGAGATCGGGCGGCGCGGGCGGCGCCGCCGCGGCGGCTTCGAGCGGCGCGTCCACGGGTACGTGGAGGAACCCGCCGGGCGCATCGCCCCCGGACCCTTTCGCCCCGAAGAGGCGCCGCCGGCCGGGAAGCCCCGTGACGGCGCACCGCGACTCCCCTCCGTCCGCCGCGAGCGAGAGCCCCCGCGCGAGCGCGCCGGACAGCTCCGACCCCTGCCCCCTCGCTCCACGCACGAGATACAGCCGGTCGCGGGCCCGGGTCGCGGCGACGTACAGGAGCCGCGCCTCCTCGGCGGCCTGCTTGCGTCTCTCCAACTCCTCGAACGTCACGCTCCCGCCGGGAACCGGCACCTGCCGGAACGCCGAGTACGTCCTGAACCCCGGGAAGATCACCGCCGACAGACCCCGGACCCGGTCCGTCCGCAATCCGTCGATGCCCCGGCGGCCGCCGCGCGAGAGACTGGCCAGGATCACGACCGGGAACTCAAGCCCCTTGGAGGCGTGGATCGTCGAGACCTGGACGACGTCCTCCCCCTCGTCGAAGGAGGGGAACTCGTTTTCCCGCAGGTCCTCCTCCGTCCTGCGGCGCAGGTCGGCGAGGAACGCCTTGACGGAGCCGCCCGCCGCCCACTCGAACGTCC
>JBLNEU010000026.1:0-5425 GCA_050263015.1 Deltaproteobacteria bacterium
TTTTTCGAGGCGCCTCGCCTTGATGCCCGGGACGTCCAGGAGTGCCTGCGGCCGCGTGAACGGGCCGGACAACCGCCGCCTTTCGACCACCGCCCGCGCCACCGCGTCGGAGATTCCCGGCAGGCCGGAAATCCGCTCCCAGCCGGCGCTGTTGATGTCCACCGTCTCCCCGAGGAGGAACCGCTGCCGCACCGACAGCGCGCCGGGGCGGCCCCCCTCCGCGCCCGCCGTGCCGGCGCGGTCGCCCCCGGCTGCCTCCGGGGACACTGCCGCGCCCGTCCCCGAGAGGATAAAGCCGGCAACGCCCGGACCGGACGCAAAAAAGGCGTCACGCGCCGTGACGCCCAGATTCCAAACCAGAACGATCAGGGATAAGACGAGGCAGGCGCGCCCGCGGGCGCCCGGGAGAGGCGGACTGTCGCGCGGACTCCCGTCAATCGTCCCCTCTTCCAAGTCCACGGCGCGATCTCCAGAGCTTGTAACGGATGCTGTCGACCAGGGCCTGCCAGGACGCCTCGATGATGTTGTGCGAGACCCCGACGGTGCCCCAGCGGCTGTCCTTGTCGCCCGACTGTATCAAGACCCGTACCGACGAGCCGGTCCCGCCGGCGCTCAAGACCCGCACCTTGTAGTCGAGCAGCTCGACGTCGGCCAGTTCCGGGTAGAACGTCTCGAGGGCCTTGCGGATGGCGTTGTCCATCGCGTTGACCGGGCCGTTCCCCATCGCGGCCGTGTGCTCGATCTTCCCGTCGACGTCGATCATGATCGTCGCCTCGGCGATCGGGGCCTCCCCCTCGGACCGCTTTTCGTCGATCACCCGGAAGCCCTTGAGCTCGAAGAACGGCTCGTGCTCCCCCATCGCCCGGCGGACGAGGAGCTCGAACGACGCTTCGGCCCCCTCGAACTGGTATCCCTTGTGCTCGAGATCCTTGATCTGCTCGAGGACCTTCTCCGCCGCGGGGTCCCCGGCCTTGACATGGATCCCCTTCTCCTGGACTTTCGACAGGATGTTGCTCCGCCCGGCGAGGTCCGAGATCAGGACCCGGCGCCGGTTGCCGACCGCCTCGGGATCGATGTGCTCGTACGTCCCCGGGTGCCGCCGGATGGCGGAGACGTGCATCCCGCCCTTGTGGGCGAAGGCGGCCTTGCCGACGAACGGCTGGTGCAGCCAATGTCCGAGGTTGGCGATCTCGGCCACGTACCGGGAGAGGGGGGCGAGCTTCTTCAGATGCTCGGGGGGATAGATCTCGAGCCCCATCTTGAGCTGGAGCGACGGGAGGATGGAGCAGAGATTGGCGTTGCCGCACCGCTCGCCGTACCCGTTGATCGTCCCCTGGACCTGGGTGACGCCGTTCTCGACCGCGACCAGCGAGTTGGCGACGGCCATCTCCGAGTCGTTGTGGGTATGGATTCCGAGCGGCAATCCGGTCGCTTTCCGGACTTCGCGGACGATCTTGCCGACTTCCGACGGCAGGGACCCCCCGTTGGTGTCGCACAGGACCAGGATGTCCGCCCCGCCGTCGGCCGCCGCCTGCAGCGCCTTGAGGGCGTACGCCTGATTGCGCTTGTACCCGTCGAAGAAATGCTCCGCGTCGAAGAAGACCTGCGGCGTCTTTTTCTTGAGGAACTCGATCGTCTCCCGGATCGCCTTGAGGTTCTCGTCGAGCGTCGTGCGCAGCGCCTCGGTGACGTGGAAGTCCCACGTCTTGCCCACGACGGTGATGACCGGGGTCTCCGCGGCCAGGAGCGCCTTCATGTTGGCGTCCTCTTCCGCCTTCTTGCCGACGCGGCGCGTCATGCCGAACGCGCACAGCTTCGCTTTTTTGAGCCGCAGGCCGCGCGCCCGCTCGAAATACTCCTTGTCCTTGGGGTTCGACCCGGGGTAGCCGCCCTCGATGAAGTGGATGCCGAACTCGTCGAGCTTCTCCGTGATGGCGATCTTGTCCATCACGGACAGCGAGATCTCCTCGGACTGGGTCCCGTCGCGCAGCGTCGTGTCGTAAAGATGGATCTTCCTGATCGGCATCGTGCGGTCTCTTTCCTCCCCGGGTCCTTGAAGAACCGGCCTTTTTCAGCCCTTGCCCTTGGCCGGCTTCCCGAGATTGAACGCGTTGTGGAGCACCCGGACCGCGAGCTCCGTGTACTTGTCCTCGATGAGGCAGGAGATCTTGATCTCCGACGTCGTGATCCCCAGGATGTTGATCCCCTCCGCCGCGAGGGTCTCGAACACCTTGGTCGCCACGCCCGAGTGGGAGCGCATCGCCATCCCCACGATGGAGACTTTGGCGATCTTGTCGTCCCCGACGACCTTTTCCGCCTTGATCTCCTTGGCCACCTTCTCGGTGACGACCATCGCCTTCTTGAAGTCGGAGCGCCCCACGGTGAAGGTCACGTCGGTGAAGCCGGTCACGGAAACGTTCTGGACGATGACGTCGACGACGATGTTCGCCTCCGAGAGGGGCTTGAAGATCTTCGCCGCGATCCCCGGCTTGTCGGGCACCTTGACGATGGTGATCTTCGCCTCGCTCTTGCTGTACGCCACGCCGGATACGACCGCCGTTTCCATGATCTCCTCCTCCTTGGTCACGATTGTTCCCGGATTATCGTTGAACGAGGACCGGACGTGGATCCGGACCCCGTATTTCATCCCGAACTCGACGGACCGGATCTGGAGCACCTTGGCGCCCAGGCTCGCCAGCTCCAGCATCTCCTCGAACGAGACCTTGTCGAGCTTGCGCGCGTCGGTGCAGATGTTCGGGTCGGTCGTGTAGACCCCGTCCACGTCGGTGTAGATCTCGCAGACGTCGGCTTTCAGGGCCGCCGCGACGGCCACCGCGCTCGTGTCGGACCCGCCCCGGCCGAGCGTCGTGATCGCCCCCGTCTCGTCGATCCCCTGGAACCCGGCGACGACGGCGATCTCGCCGTTTTTCAGCGCCGCCGTGATCGTCTCCCCCTCGATCTTCATGATCCGCGCCTTGACGTAGGCGGAATCGGTGAGGACGGGAATCTGGAAGCCGCAGAACGACCGCGCCTTGTACCCCATCTCGGTCAGCGCGATCGCCAAAAGCCCGATCGTGACCTGCTCCCCCGTCGACGCGACCACGTCCAGCTCGCGCTCGTTGGGCATCTCCGAGAGCTGTTGCGCGAGCCCCAGGAGGCGGTTCGTCTCCCCCGACATGGCGGAGACGACGACCACGACGTCGTTGCCCTGGTCCTTCGTCCGCGCGACGCGCTTGGCCACGTTCTTGATCTTCTCGATGGTGCCGACCGACGTGCCGCCGTACTTCTGTACGATGAGTGCCATAAAAGGGTCACCCTCCCGTGGTAAAGGGTCTGCAGCGCGAAAGGAATTCGTGGAAGCGGGGGGAATCCCCCGCGGAAACCGACAGACGCCGCCGATCGCCGCCCTCTTCCGAAAAAAGGAATGTAACCTGAATTCGCTCGCTTGGCAACAGATTAACGACCTTTTCGGCCCACTCGACGACGCAGACGCCGTCCCCGCGCAGCAGCTCCTCCAGCCCGATCTCCTCGGCCTCCCGGGCCGACGCGATCCGGTAGACGTCGACGTGGCGCAGCGGCATCCGCCCGGCGTGCTCGGTGACGATCGTGAAGCTCGGGCTCACGATCCGCTCCGGCGCGATCCCCAGCGCCTCGCCGAGCCCCTTGCAGAAGACGGTCTTGCCGGCGCCGAGGTCGCCCGTCAACGCCACGACGTCTCCCGGGACGAGGACCGCGCCCAGCGCCCGGGCTATCGCCCGGGTGTCCTCCTCGGAGGAGGAGATGAGTTCGACGTCCAACGGGGAGGACACCCGGGGCTTCTACTCCTCCTCGGCGGGCTCCCCGAGCGTCTGCTGGAGCGCCTCCCGGATGTTGTCGATGACGTCCGTCGCCGAGACGGGCGACATCGGGTGGCGCCGCACCAGGATGTCCGCCGACATGCCGTGGAGGAAGACGGCCGCGCATGCCGCATCGGTGGGCGACAGCCCCTGCGAAGCGAGGGCGGCGACCATCCCGGAGAGTGCGTCCCCCATCCCCCCGGAGGCCATGTACGGGTTCCCGGTCGTGTTGATGAAGACGTCGCCCTTCGGGGTCGCCACGATGGTCCGCGCGCCTTTGAGGATCACCGTCACGTTCTCCTCTTCCGCGAAGTGCCGTGCCGCGCCGATCCGGGACCCCTCGATCGCCTCGATCGACTCGCCGGTCAAGCGCGACATCTCGCCCGGGTGCGGGGTGACGATGCACGGGGCGGACGCGGAGCGCAGCACCTTGACCTGTCCCGCCAGGGCGTTGAGCCCGTCGGCGTCGATCAGGAACGGGACCCGGATCTGCGGGATGAGGGCCGCGACGAACTCGGAGGCGCCCGGATAGCTGCCGAGCCCGGGGCCGAGGACCACGAAGTCGGCGCGCGCGATCTTCTCGACGAGCTCCGCCACGCACTCCTTCCCGAAATATCCCGATCCGCCGTCGGCAACGCCCGTCGACATGACTTCCATGAGCTTCGACTCGGCGACCGGCCTCAGCGATTCCGGGACGACGACCGTGATGAGCCCGGCTCCCATCCGCATCGCCGCGCGGCCCGCCAGGCACGGCGCCCCCGTCATCCCCGGCGAGCCCCCCACGACGTACACGCGGCCCGCGTCCCCCTTGTGGAAATCGGGCGGCCGGATGGAGAACATGCTCTTGACCACCCGCTCCTCGAGCGCCTCCGTCTTGATGTCGGCGTCGAAGACCGCCTTGGACGGGATGCCGATGTCGTAGATGTCGGTCTCCCCGCAATGGATGGAGCCGGGCAGAAGGACGTGGCCGATCTTGAGGAGTCCGAAGGTGCCGGTGTAATCCGCCCGGATCGCCTCTCCCAGGATCCGCCCCGTCGAAGCGTCTATGCCGCTGGGGACGTCCACCGCAAAGACCGTGGCCATCGACAGGTTGATCACCTCGACGACGTCGCGCACGATCCCTTCGAGGGGCGAGGTGAGCCCGGTCCCCAGGATCGCGTCGACGCACAGGTGGACCTCCTCGAGATAGGTCCTCAAATCCTCCACCCCTTCCGCATCCCGGATGATGCGCCGCTCGACGTCGAGTTTCTTGAGGATCTCGTACTGCGACCGCGCCTCCGTCGAGAGCCGCTCCTCCTCGGAGAGGAGGAACACTTCCACGTAGACGCCGCGGTTGTGGAGGTGCCGCGCGATGACCATCCCGTCCCCGCCGTTGTTCCCCTTCCCGCACACGACCGCGACGGACGCCTCCTGCGGCGCGCCCACCTTCTCCTCGAGGACGCGGAAGATCCGGTCCGTGCAGGAGCGGCCGGCGTTCTCCATCAGGACGAGCGCCGGGATGCCGTACTTGTGGATCGTCACCCGGTCCAGCTCGGCCATCTGCGCCGCTGTCGCGACCTTCATCCCGTCCCTCCCGCCGCTTCGAGGAT
>JBLNEU010000027.1:0-2852 GCA_050263015.1 Deltaproteobacteria bacterium
GGGGGGCGCGTCGCGATCTCCCGCCGCGCATAGAGGTCGATGAGCTCCTGGGCCATCGCGAGGAGCGAGTCGCGGACCCGCTCCTTGGCCCGCTGCCAGGCCGTGCCCCCGAGGCGGGCGAGCTTGGGATGCGCCTCCTCCGAGGCGACGTAGCGCTGGACCCGCGCCATCTTCTCGACGGGGACGAAGAGGCGGTCGCCGCCCGCGTACTCGAGGACGAGGAAGTCGCCCTCGACGCCGCCCGCGCGGCGGCGCAGCAGCCCGCGGTAGATTCCCACGCCGTGGTCCACGTGGACGGCCAGGTCGTTCACCCGCAGCTCCCGGAGGGAGAACTCCTCCGCCGGGACCGCCGCTTCCTTCCGGCCCCGGCGGGCGCGCGTCTTCCCGCCGAAGATCTCCGCCTCGGTGACGACCGCGACCGAAAGCTCCGGAAGCCGGAATCCCCGGATCACCTCCGAGCAGCAGATCGAGACGCCCTGCCCCCCTTCGATGGACTCCTTGAGGGTCGCCCCAGGGGAAAGCGGGAGCGGGTACCGGGACAGGAGCTCCTCGAGCCGGTCGGCCTGGGAGGGGGACAGCGACGTGACGACGAACCGCGCTCCCCGCTTCCACCACGCCTTCGCCTCCGTCACCAGGGGAAGGAGGAGCCCCTCCGACGCGGAGACGACGGTGCTCCGCCGGATGTCCTCGTTTCCCCGGGCGTCGATCTCGCCCCGGACGGCGTCCTTTCGGCCGAACGGCGCGGTCTCGATGGAGTCGAATGCGACGAGCGGCGCGCCCGCGACCGCCCGGACGAAACCCTCCGGCGGCAGGAAGAGCTCCTCCGGCCCGGGGAGCCCGGCGTCCCGTCCCGAAAGCTCGAAGTTCTCCTCCGCCTCGGCGAAGGCGTTGCGCGCGGTGGCCAGGCACGACACCGAATCGACGGCCGCGATGATCCCTTCCGCGGGAAGGTAGTCGAAGATGGAGGAGACCCCTCCGTAGAGCCGCGGGAGGATCGCGTCGACGCCGTGCCACCGGATCCCCTGCCGGAGCGACTCGGCCCGGTCTCCGGGAATCCCGCTCGCCCCCCGGACGTACTCCTCCCGCGTGACGACCTGCGAACACGGGAGGACGACGACCGACTCGCCTTCCGTCCGCGTGCGCTGCGTGACCGGATCGAACCACCGGATCGACTCGACCCGGTCGCCGTCCAGCGTGAGGCGCGCGGGCAGCGGGTGCGCCGGGCTGAAGACGTCCACGAGCCCTCCGCGGACCGAGAAGTCCCCCGGGTCCGCCGTGGCGGGAAGCCGGGCGTAGCCGATCTCCACGAGGCGGCGGGACCACGCCGTCACGTCGATGGCGTCGCCCGGGGCGATCGCGTGGACCGCGGCGTCGAAGACGTCCCGGGGCATCGTCTTCTCCATCGCGGCTCCCACCGGGCACACGACGGCGGCGGGCGGCGAAGCCCCCGCGGCGGACCGGCCCGCCGACAGCCGATGGAGGGCCCGCATCCGGTCGTGCACCGCCGCCGCGTACGGCGACATCTCCTCGTACGGGGCCGTTTCCAGGGAGGGGAAGAGAAGCGCGCCCCCGGGGCCCAGGTAGGCCGAGAGCTCCCGGAACGTCTCCTCGGCTTCCGCCGAATCGGCGGTCAGGACGAGGAGGGGACGCGCGAGCCGGCGCAGAATGGTCGCCGCGAGGAACGACCGGGCTCCCGCGGGGAGCCGCAGCAGCTGCACGCACGGCGGAGGCCCGTGGGCCGACAGCGCGCGGACGACGTGCTCGCAGGAGAGGGACGGGAGGGAGCCGGGCATCGCTTGCGCTCAGGATCAGGCGACGTCGCGCGGCACGCGGAGCATCGCCGAAAGCGCCGAGAGCGCCTTCTCCCTGATCTCCGGGGGAACGGTCACCGCCGGCGCGAGCGCGACGAGGGCGTCGCGAACGTCTTCCAGGGTCGTGAGCTTCATGTTGGGGCAGATGAGCGCCCGGCTCGCCAGGTGGAACGTCTTTCCGGGGTTCTCCTTCCGGAGGCGGTAGAGGATCCCCATCTCGGTCCCGACGATGAACGACGTCGCCGACGACCTGCGGCAGTACGAATACATCCCCGAGGTCGACAGGACGGCGTCGGCCATCGCGACGACCCCGGGAGGGCACTCCGGGTGGACGACGAGGAGGGCGTCGGGGTGAGACTCCTTCGCCCTGACGGCCGCTTCGACCGTGAACCGCTCGTGGGTGGGGCAGTAGCCGTCCCACCACGCAAGCCGCCGCCCGGAGACCTTCGCCACGTAGTGGGCGAGGTTCCTGTCCGGGATCATGAAGATCTCCCGGTCGGCGGGGATCGACCGGACCACGTTGACCGCGTTCCCCGAAGTGCAGCAGACGTCGGAGAGCGCCTTCACCTCCGCCGACGTGTTCACGTAGGCGACCACGACCGCCCCGGGGTTCTTCTCCCGGTACGCCCGCAAGTCGTCCGCCGTGATCATGTCGGCCATCGGGCAGCCGGCATCGAGGCGCGGGAGAAGGACCCGCTTGTCCGGCGACAGGATCGCCGCGCTCTCCGCCATGAAGTGGACGCCGCAGAAGACGATCACGTCCGCCGCGCTTCTGGCCGCCTCCTGGCTCAGCCCCAGGGAGTCGCCCGTGATGTCGGCGATCTCCTGGATCTCGTCGCGCTGGTAGTTGTGCGCCAGCAGCACGGCGTTGCGCTTCTTCAGCAGCGCCCGGATCTCCTCCTGGAGCGCCGCCCGGTCCCGCGTTTCGGCGTTCATGTCCCCTAGTCCTTCTCCATCTTCAGCGACCGCGCGAACAGCTCGCCCACGGCGGCGCGCACGTCCTTGCCCTCGTGAAGGATGAGATGCACCTGCTCCGAGATC
>JBLNEU010000028.1:0-3367 GCA_050263015.1 Deltaproteobacteria bacterium
CGCCGGACCTCCTCGATCATGGCGCATCCCGCGCCGACTTTGAGCGCCTCCGCGTCCGCCCAGGGAACCTTGAGCCCGACGGCGACGTCCGAAGTGATGTTCCCACCTCCCAGCGGAAGCACGAACGTGTGCCGCAGCGCGCCGTCGTAGAAAACCGCCATCTCGACGGTCCCCGCCCCGAAATCGAGCAGGATCACCCCCACTTCCTTTTCCTCCGGGGTCAGCACCGCGTTCGCCGAGGCCAGGGGGCTGAGCGCGATGTCGTCGATGGACAGCTCCGACTTCTCGACGCACTTGACGAGGTTTCGCGTGCTGGGGACGTCGTCGGTCACCACGTGCACGCGGGCGTCCAGCCGGATGCCGGTCATGCCGCGCGGGTCCTTGATCCCTCCCATGTCGTCGACGATGAACTCCTGCGTCAGGACGTGGAGGACCTCCCGGTCGTTGGGAAGCTCGACCGCCTTGGCGAGCTCCAGGACGCGGGCGACGTCGATTTCGGTCACCTCCCGCTCGTTCCGGACCGAGATCGCGGCGTGGCTGTTGAACGACTTGATCAGGGGCCCCGACACGCCGACGAAAACGGACGCGATCGGGATCCCCGTCATCTTCTCCGCCTCGCCGACGCTCTGCCGGATCGCCTTGACCGTCGCGTCCACGTTCACCACGGCCCCTTTGCGCATCCCTTCCGTGTCGGACCTGCCCACACCCAGGATTTCCAGGCCCTCCGGGCCCTTCCTGGCCACGACCGTGGCGACCTTGCTCGACCCGACGTCCAGCCCGGCGATCACCGGTCCCGAACCGTTCTCCATTTATTCCCCCGGCCGCACGTAGATGCGGCCCGCCGTTTTCAGATCGACGATCCCCCGCGCCTGCCCGACGCTGGAAAGCTTGGGCATGGCCTCCTCGATCCGCTTCATCGCCTCGCGGCACTCCATCATGCCGATCTTGAGCTGCAGCCCCGAGTCGCGCGTCACAAGCGTGTACCCTTCCTGCGCGTCGAAGTGGACCTCGGAGACGTTCTGGCGGAGCGCGCCGGACTCAGAGCAGCGCAACAGCTCCAGCGTCTTTTTCAGGTTCTGGAGGGTGACCGCGTCGCGCGCGGTGAGCTCGCCCCGTGAGAATCCCGTAACGATGGGGAAGTTCTTCGGATCATAGGCGGTGAGCCGCTTGAAGATCGTTCCCTCCTCGTCGACGTAGTAGAGGACGTCGAGGTTGATCATCGCCGCGGGTTTCCGCTCGTCGATGCGGACCACCAGCCGGTCGGGGAACGACTTCCTCACCGACACGCTGCGGACCCACGGGTGCGTGAGCAGCCTGCGCCCGATGTCCCGCGAGGAGAGCATCCAGATGTTCCCCTGGGGCACGCCCGACAGGATCCCCGAGACTTCGTCCCGGGTCACGTAGGAGCACCGGTTCATGTCGATGTCCCGGACCGTGAAGAGGCGGGAGTGGCCCAGCCAGGAATAGACAGCGGCCCCGGCGGCCGTCACGAGAAAAACGGCCAGGATCGCCGCCGCGACGGGGAGCACCTGACGGAGGTTGATGCGGGCGGCCGCGGCGCTTTTTTCCTTCCCCTTCTTGCGGGCGGAATGCGCCTTTCTCCTCGGCTTCCCGAGCGACTTCTTATGATACGCCTTGTACTCGATCATCTATTTCCCGAGCCCCGCATCCTCCAGGATCTCCTCGACCAGCTCGTCGAACGTCATCCCGTCGAACTTCGCGGCCTTCGGCAGGAGGCTCGTCTCCGTCATCCCGGGGATCGTGTTCGCCTCCAGGAAGAACAGGTTGCCCGCCGGGTCCACGCGGTAATCGAGCCGGGCCGCTCCCCGGAGGGAGAGCGCCGCCGCGGCCTTCCGGGTGTATTCCGCGGCCCTCACGAGGATGTCCCGGTCCATCGGGACGGGGATCACGTACTCGGTCTGGCCCGCGGTGTACTTGGACCGGTAGTCGTAGAACCCGGAGCCGGACTTCGGGACGATCTCGATCGCCGGGAGGACCTTCCCGTTCAGGATGCCGACCGTGATCTCCCGCCCCGGGATGTACGCCTCCACCAGGACCCGGCGGTCGAACTTCCCCGCCTCCGCAAGGGCCGGCCCCCACTCCTCCGGCGTCCGCACGATGCTGATCCCGACCGTGGAGCCTTCCCGGTCCGGCTTGACGACAAAGGGAAAACCGATGCCGGGAGGAAGCGCCCCGGAGGGCGATTCCCCTTCGTAGAGGACATCCTGCGCGACGGGGACCCCGGCGGCAGCGGCCACCCGCTTGGCCAGGACCTTGCTCATCGAGAGGGCCGAGGCCGCCACTCCCGATCCCGTGTAGGGAATCCGCGCGAGCTCCAGCGCACCCTGGATGCAGCCGTCCTCGCCGAACCGGCCGTGCAGCGCAAGGAAGGCGACGTCCGCGCCCGAGTCCCGGATGCCGACGAGCCAGTCTCCGACGAGGTCGATCTCCCGGACGTCGTACCCCAGGCGTCGAAGGGCGGCGACCGCCGCTGCCCCGGTGCGAAGCGACACGTCCCGCTCGGAGGACTCGCCGCCGAGGAACACCCCAACGGTCTTTTCCCGGAACCGGCCCCGCTCAGGCATCGAAGATCCCCCACAGCTTCACTTCGAGGGAGAGATCGATCCCAGACATCACGCGCACGCGCTCCCGGCCGCGCTCGATGAGCCGCAGCGCGGAGGAGGCCGTGGCCTTCCCGGAGTTGACGAGGAAATTGGCGTGCTTCTCCGAGAAGAAGGCATCGCCCTCTCTCGCCCCCTTCATCCCCGCGCGCTCCAGGAGCCTGCCCGCCTTCTCGTCGGGTGGATTGCGGAACGTGGATCCGAAGGTCCGCTCCCCCCAGGGTTGACCCGCGCGGCGCTTCTCGTTCAGCGTCTTGATCCGGGCGAACGCCTCGTCCGGAACCCCCTGGGCAAGACGGAAGCCGGCGCGGACGATCACCCCCCGCACCGGAAATTCCGCCTCGCGGTAGGCGAACCCGACGTCGCCGGCCTCGAGCCTGTGCAACCTCCCTTCCCCGTCCACGACTTCCACCCACTCGGCGATCTCCCCGATGAACCGGCCGTACGCCCCGGCGTTCATCGACATCGCGCCTCCCACCGTCCCCGGGATCCCGGCCAGTTCCTCGGCGCCGGAGAGTCCGGACAGGGCGCACAGGACCGCGAAGCGGGGGAGCATCGTTCCTCCTTCCGCGATCACCGAGCCGCCGGCGGAGAAGACCATCTTCCCCATGTTCTTCTTGAGGCACAGCACCGTACCCCGCACCCCCCCGTCGTAGACGAGGAGATTGCTGCCCGCCCCGAGGAATCGCACCTCGCGCCCTTCCTCCCGCTCCGACCGGAGGATCTCCTGGACTTCCTGGACGGAG